>NZ_VZQP01000001.1:0-288179 GCF_014397655.1 Paraburkholderia sp. UCT31 | reverse complement strand
TGAAATTCCGAGCGTCTCGGACCATCCCGCGGTTTCCTCCCTCGAGGCTTATCCGACGCCTGCCCACACGCGCCGCGGCACACTCACAGCCATGTGAATGAGGGCAGACGTCGAATAACCCTTAACGGAAGTGTGAATTCGCTGATGCAGGAAGCTGCCGTCGGGTTGCTCGATGCCGCCACCGTCAGCAATCCGCGATATTGCTGACGCGCGACCCAGACCGCCCCAACGTCGGCAATGGCCGACATTGCGCCACTCGAAACTGCCCGCGAATGTCGCCCGATTCCGGCGATGGGCTAGTCACGAGCCTGGCCCGCACCTCCTTCCCGCCTTAAGAAGGCCACCGGCATGAAAGCGCATCGAAACATTCGTGGAGCGCCGCCTCCGGCGGGACGAATGCGCACCCTCATAGTCAGCCTTACCATCTCCGAGCGCCAGCATGCATTCCGTGGCGGAGCTGGTGTGGAATGAGGATCTGGCGCTGCCGCGGATCAATGTCGACGAGGCTGACCAGTGGACGTTGCGCGTCTTCGGCAAGGGCGGCAATCTCCGCATGAGCAAGAGTCGGAAAGTCATGAGTCGAAGACGTCTGCTTGATCCGAGGCACGGGATCACTTCAATCCATCCCTATTTAAGCGATCGAAAAATAGCCATTGCTTCCGCCCTACTTTCAGGCGTTCCAACCCTGCTAACCCCGGCAGAAAATGCTGCATTGCAATGCGCTTTTTGGACTTGCTGCAGACTTTGTTGTCTCTGAAAGCGGGGTTTTCGTATGCCGCAGACTTTGTTGTGCGCCGATACCACCGCAAAAAGAGTTTGACAGACAATCTTAAGATATATATCTTAAGATGCATCTTACGACACTCATAGGAGAGTCCCAGATGCGTCATCCTCATCATTTTTGCGGTCCGCGCGGCGCGCGCGACCGTTTTCATCCCGGTTTCCGCCTTCCGTCGCCGCAGGCGAGCGAAGTCGCCGACCTGGGCGCCTCCGAAGCATGCGCTTCCTCCGGCGCCCGCCACCACTACCAGCTGCGCGTTTTGCGTCACGCCTTTGGCCGCCATCACGAGTGGCGCTTCGGCGGCCGTGGCTCGCGCTTCGGCGGTGGTTTCGGCGGTCCGGGCGGATACGGTGGCGGCGGCCCCGGCGGCTTCGGCGGCGACGGCGATGGTTTCCCGCGTGGTCGCAAATTCAGCTCCGACGATCTGCAACTGCTGCTGCTATCGCTGATCGAAGCGCAGCCGAGTCACGGCTACGAGTTGATCAAGGCGCTCGAAACGCGCTCGAACGGCTTCTACAGCCCGAGCCCCGGCATGGTCTATCCAGCGCTGACCTATCTCGAAGAACTCGGCTACGTCACCGTGCAGCTCGAAGGCAACCGCAAGCGCTATGAGCTGGCGGATGCGGGCCGCGAATATCTGGCCGCGAACCGCGAGCGCGTCGAGCTGATGCTCGCGCGACTCTCGCATATCGCACGCAAGATGGATTCGGTGCGCCGCGCGTTTGCCGGCGAGGAGCCGGCCGACGTCAGCGAAGGCGGCTGGGTGCCCGAGCTGAATGAAGCGCGCCGCACGCTGAAGAACGCGCTGCTGCGCCGCGACAACGCGCCGGCCGACGAACAGCGCCGCATCGCAGCGATCCTGATGCGCGCGGCCAAAGAAATCGAAGGCGGCAACCGTGGCGACATCGCAAAGCCCGGCAACGACAGCGAGCCGACCGCCTGACAACGCGCGCCCGTCCACGAGGCGACCCGCGCGTCCTCCCGAACCGAACCGGAGCATCGCCCACATGCAAGAGCAACCCACTCGCCCTGATCTCGCCGTGCATCGCGTACGGCATCCGTTGAAGTTTCGTCTGCTGCAGGTCAAGCAGGTGCGCGCGCTGACGCCGCACCTGATTCGCGTGACCTTCACCGGCGCCGATCTGCACGACTTCGTCTCAGCCTCGTTCGACGATCACATCAAGGTCTTCTTCCCCGACCCCGGCGCCGACAAACCTACGCTGCCGCAAGCCGGCCCCGACGGCCCGGTGTTCCCGGAAGGCAAGCGGCCGACCGCGCGCGATTTCACGCCGCGCCGTTTCGATCGCGACGCCCGCGAGCTCGACATCGAGTTCGCGATGCACGACGCGGGCCCCGCGGCGACGTGGGCCGCGCAGGCGCAGGCGGGCCAGTATCTGGGCGTCGGCGGCCCGCGCGGTTCGCTGGTGATTCCGACCGGCTTCGACTGGCATCTGCTGATCGGCGACGACACCGCGCTGCCTGCGATCGCGCGCCGTCTCGAAGAGTTGCCGGCCGGCACGCGCGTCGCCGCGGTGATCGAGGTCGCCGATCCGTCGGCGCGCATCGAGTTCACGACGCAGGCCGAGGTGCATCTGGTCTGGTGCTATCGCAACGAAGCCAACACGCAAAACGGCACGCGCGGCGAAGCGCTGTTGCACGCGGTGCGCGAGACCTGGCTGCCGGAGAACGGCGAAGGCTACGTGTGGGCCGCAGGCGAAGCGGCGACGATCCGCGCGGTGCGTCAGCATCTATGCGGCGAGCGCGGCGTCGACAAAACGCGGATTCGCGCGGCCAGCTACTGGAAACAGGGCGCGGTCGCGGTCCACGAAACGATCGACGACTGAGCTTCTGCTCGCGTGGCGCGCGGCATTAGCGGCGTACTTCGAACAACGACAAAAGGAAATCAACCGATGTACTCAATCACCGCACGGCACGAGCGTCGTTTGTTGTGGCTGCTCGCGCTCACGCAGTTCACGATCATCATGGACTTCATGGTGATGATGCCGCTCGGCCCGCAGATCATGAGCGCGTTCCAGATCGCGCCGGCCGCGTTCGCGACGGCCGTATCCGCGTATTCGTGGTGCTCGGGGCTGTCGGGCCTGTTCGCGGCGACCTATATCGACCGCTTCGACCGGCGCCGTCTGCTGCTCACCATTTACGCGCTGTTCGCGCTGTCGAACCTCGCGTGCGCGCTCGCGTCGAGCTTCGCGCTGCTGCTCGCCGCGCGCGCGTTCGCGGGCATCACCGGCGGCGTGCTCGGCTCCGTGATCATGGCGATCGTCGGCGACGTGATCCCGCTGCAACGGCGCGGCGCCGCGACCGGCACGATCATGACCGCGTTCTCGCTCGCGGCGATCGCCGGCGTGCCGGCCGGCGTGATGCTCGGCGCGCAGTTCGGCTGGGCGGCGCCGTTCTTCCTGCTGGTCGCGTTGTCGCTGCTGGTGTGGTTCGCGGCCTCGCAACAGGTGCCGTCGCTGGCCGCGCATCTGAGCCGCCGGCAGCCGCCGCTCGCGGAAGTACTGCCCGAGCTGTGGCGCCTGCTGAGCAACCGAAGCCATCTGAACGCGTTCGCGCTGACGTTCATGATGATGATCGCGCACATGCTGGTGATTCCGTTCATTGCGCCGATGCTGGTCGCCAATCACGGCGTCGCGCCGCGACAGCTGTCGTGGCTGTACATGGCCGGCGGTGCGGCGACCTTCTTCACGTCGCGCCTCGTCGGCAGATTCGCCGACCGCTTCGGCACGCAGCGCGTGTTTCGCTGCGCGGCGCTGCTGTCGTTCGTGCCGGTGCTGTTCATCACGCATCTGCCGAACCTGCCGTTCTACGCGCTCGTGCTGTTCTTCCCGTGCTTCCTCGTGTTGATGAACGGCCGCATGGTGCCGATGCAGGCACTGCTGACCACGGTCCCCGAGCCCGCGCGACGCGGTGCGTTCCTGAGCGCGAACAGCGCGCTGCAGGCGCTCGGCACCGGCACTGGCGCGTGGCTCGGCGGCTTGATGCTGAGCACGTCGGCTGATGGCCGCATCGCCGGGTATGGAACCGTCGGCTGGGCGGCGGTGGCGGTCGCATGCGCGGCGGTGCTGTGGGTCTCGCGCGTGAAGGGCGTGCCGCGCGAAGTGGCGGCGGCCAGCGCCGCTGGCGCGACGATGCCTCGCGCCGGCATCGAAGCTCACATCGCTGGAGAAGGTTAGCGATGCCAGGCAGCGCGCGGTGTCGCTGCGCCAACTGCGCGCCGCGCGTTACGCCTTATCGTCGGTGCTGCCCGTCAGCGCGCGCCGCGCGGCCTCGCCCTGCCCGTGCGACGCCGAGTAAAACACGCGCGCCCGGCCGATCACGATTTTCAGCGTCGCGATGACGGGCACCGCGAGAAAAATCCCAGCGACGCCGCCAAGCTGATCGCCCGCGAGCAGTCCGACGATCACCAGAAACGGACTGACCTCGACGCCTTCGCTCATCAGATACGGATTGAGCACGTAGTCCTGGAACAGCCGGTACAGCCCGATAAAAATCACGAGCCACAACAGGTGCGGATAGCCACTGAACACGGCGACCACGAGCGTGATCGCGACCGCGGCAAGCGGCCCCGCGAACGGCACGAATTCGAGCAGCCCGGCGCTGACCGCGAGCAGAAACGCGTACGGCACGCCGAGCAGCGAGAACACGACGCCGTAGCTAAATAGCGTGGCGAGCGACAGAAACAGCAGCGCGCGCACGTACTTCGACAGCAGCACGTTCAGATCGTCGACGATCTCGTTCCACAGCACGCGATGCCGGCTGTTCAGCAACGCCAGAAACGCGTCGCGCATCCGTTCGCCGTCCTTGATCAGCAGGAAGCTCAGGATCGGAATCAGCACCAGGTAGATCAGGTTGCTCGCCGCGTGGACGACGCCGAGCCCGAGGCTGCGCGCCAACGGCACGGCGTTGTCCGAGCCGGTCTCGATCTGGCTGCGCACGAAATCGACGATCCGCTCGCGCAGCGGTTCGAGAAAATGCGGCAGCGGAAAACGGTTCGGCACATCGGTGCGCAGCAGCGCGGGCAGTTGCGTGAAGAGGCGCGTCGCCTGATCCTGCAATTCCACGCCGAACAGTGAGCCAACCACCGCGAGCAGCGCGACCACGACGACGAACACGACCGCGATCGACACGACGCGCGGCATGCGGCGCGGCCTCACGCGTTCGACCAGCACCACCATCGGGTAGATCAGATAGCTGAAAAACACCGCGAACACGACGACGAGCACCGTCGTCGACGCGATATAGATGAGGAAAAATAGCAGCGCGAGCAGAGACGCGGTCCAGACTTTCCTGGCCGCGCCGACGTCGAATCCCAGCATGAAGCGTCCTCGAATGGGCGATGCGGCGCCGGCGCGACGAGTGCGCCGGCTGACCCTGGACCGTAACAGAAATTTACACGTTCCGTGTGTCGAACGCCGCGCCGCGAGGGCGCGACGCGGCGAGGGCGCGACGCGGCGAGCACCGGCGGCGTGCGAGGCGCTACGCACGCGGTGCGTCATTGCACGGCTTGCGTGCGTGACTTGATGCGCCCGAAACCGGGGGGCAGGATAAATGAAGCTGCGGGTACGTGAAGTTTCGGCTCGCTAACTCTTCACACGCTCTCGTACCTCTTCGGTTTCTTCGCCGATTCTCGCCTGTATCCTGCCGGCTATTTTTTCGGCCGCTCCTTCGGCCTGTTTCGCGCGATTGCCGGTGACCTTGCCAATCGCTTCCTTGACCGAGCCCTTGAGCTCCTTCGCTGTACCTTCTACACGATTCCTGTCCATGGTGCCTTCCTGCCAGGTTTGACTGTGGAGTTGCCTGCTGGCGTTGCAACGAAACAGCCAACGTACGGCGCGACGCGCCTCGTTATGGCGCGGATCGCTTCGCCAGAGGCGATCCGCGTCGGAGCAACCTTAAAATTCCTAGCATCCGGCGTTCCCGATACCCAGTGCGCCGCGCATCGTCACCTCACCGTGACGGTGTCCTTCGCGGCGTCGTTGGCGGCATCCTTGCCGTGAGCCGGATCAGGATGATCATCTTTCGCGCCATGAAAGATATGCTTGAAAAGTTCCTTGTTCTTTACGCCATTCAAGAGGTTTCGCAGGGCGGCTTCGTCATCGGCCGGCTTGAACGAAAGCACTCTCTTGCGGTAGCGCTCCCTGCGTTCATCGAGCATGTAACTCGCCGGTAGCGGCAGTTCGCGGCTGCCCACGTCGAGATCGATGCCTTCGAAGGTCAGCAGCCCCGCATCGTGATTGATGAAGCACGCGGGAGGCTTGGTCCGGTCGATCACGTAGACGCACTGCTTCTGCAGATTGCCGGCGTCGGGCAGCTTGCCGCGGAAGATCTTGTCACGCAGGAACGTGCACATTTCTTCCCAGCACTCCTCGGTGGATTTTCCCGCCGCGCAGGACCGCAAAATTTCGGTCTTCAGAATGGCCTCTGGCACGGCATAGTAAATCGGATAACCCGCCCTCAGGTAAAGTTGCAGTTGCAACACTTCGTAACAGCGGCCCAACGCATGGATCGACGGCACGAGCAAAGACCGTTCATCCGACTCGTCGCCTTCGGTGGGTCCGGTCGCCGTCTGACTGCGGATCGACGGATGTTCCGGCAGCCCGGAATTCTCCGGTTCCGGCTGTCCGCCGCCCCACAGGATCAGATCGCGAAACAGGATCATCGGCAGGAACGAATGGACGATCAGATCCGTCGACGCCCTGCGTTTGGCGCGCTCGTTCGCATCGGCTTCCACCGGCAGCGTGGGATGCCACTTGCGCGACGAGCGCACGATGTCGCCGATCGCCTTCGCCACGCAGATGCCGTTCGGTAGCCCGCCGCCCTCCTCGTCGGCCCAGGTCTGCACCAGGTCCCACGGCTCGCCGATCGGCACGCCGAGAAAGTAAAGACCGAGCGACACCGCCGTCAGCAACTCGACGTAGAACTGATTCGCCTGATATGGCGCCGCAGGAATGCCCCGCATCAACTGCGAATCGGCGAGCAGCTTCTTGCCCGATCCGACCTTGCACAGCGCGCCGGCGCAGTGCTTGAGCCGGTCGACGAGACCGCGCACGTCGCGACCGGCAAGCGGCGACTGCCCGCCGACCAGATGGTGTCTGACGATCAGCGAGATCGGCGTCGTGAAGTTCGACCGGTCCGTGTTTTTCGTCGGCACCACGATGCACATCACCAGGTCGCTGATGATCTCCAGGTCGGCCAGCATCGCATCGATGGAATTAGTCATCACTCGACCTCCGCTGCTATCTCTTCGATCGACGGATCGTATCGGCCGTCGATGATCGCCGTCTGCCCCGGCTCGGACGTGGCGATGATCGCCACGGCATCCCGGATCAATCCCTTGCAGCGCGCGGCCAACACTCGCTTGCGAATTCCCGATGGCGCGTCTCCTTCGTTCGCCCATTCCTTGAATCCGAGTCTTTCGAGTACGTGATCCTCGTTCTGTCCGAAGGTGGCCGCGCCGTCCGCGGGTATGGCCTGATGGGCATCGGTCAGGCAGGTGCAGATGTACTCCTCGACGGTCGGGCCACGCGCCGCCAGCGTTTGAATTTCACGCTTGGCCCAGCGGGCGAGCGATACCGAGATCTCATCCATGTCGTGCGTCAGGTTGCGCACCTTGACGTCCTTGCCGCGATCGTCGCCGAGAATCTGATAGACGGTCCGGTCGACCACATGCAGCCACAGCGAAGTCTGCGCAATGCGGATCTTGTGTTCGCACACGACGTCTTTCGAGTCGGCCTCGAGCGCGCGCCGTACGTGCCACAGCACGACGTAATGCCATACGAGTCCAATGAACTTGCCGAAGAAGAGTGCCTTGTCCTGCATCGAGCCGTCGTCGAACTCGGGATATTCGAGAGGCGTCACCAGCGTCATCTTCGTGCGCGCGCCTTCCTTCAAGGTCCGATAGAGCGTCGCCGCGGGGCTGCTGCGATAGCCGTCCCAGGACTCGCGCGCCCACCATTGCTTGTCGATATCGAAGAAACGATAGATCGAAAAAATGCCTTTTTCAGACTCCTGAACGTTCGCCGCGCCGCCGTGAGGCTGGTGCGCCGCGCCCGGCTGCAAGCGCTGCCTCTCCTCTGCGCGGGACTGGTCGTGGTTCGGGTCGCGATAGGCGTCGTAAATCACGCGAAGACCATAGCGGGTTCCCATCGCGTTATCGATGCTGGCCACCTTGTCGCTGAGCTCCTTGCGGATGGTCTCGAGCACCGCTTCCTGCTCGTCGACGAGCTTGCGTTGCTGCTCGAGCGCGGAATAGTGTTCGGCGGCCACGTAAATGGCGGCGAGCGCCAATGCGAGTACGACCGCATCGGTATAGCCCTCCCATATCTCTCCGCCGAACAGCAATACCGCGGGGACGTAGCAGAACACCGGAATGCACCAGCGCGACGCGAACCAGGTTCGCAGGATGCCGACTACACCCTTCGAGCGGGAGTCGACGTCGGGAGCGGCCTCGCCTTCCTCTTCCGCGATACGCTTCTTCTCCTCGAACTCGCGTTCCGCGATGGTCCGCGCCCGTTCTTCTTCTCCACGGCAAATGTGGACATAAAACACGAGGAACGTGAAGGCCGTGACCAGCAACGCAAGCAGCCAGCTCTCGCCCATGCTGGTTGCGCGATCCGCGTCGCTGACTTCCTTCATCACCGCGGCGATCTTTTTAACGCACTCGATGCCGGGAGGAAAGCAATCCGCATCCGGCACGCGATGCGAAAAGGTGACCATCCAGTAGATACCGCTGCCCACCAGAACCGCAATGCCGCCTAGCGCGGTGAGGGCGAGCTTTTTTGCATGAGGGCCCTGATCGAGGTGGGAAGCGGGTTTGTCGCCGAAGGGTTTGGAGCGGCGATTCTCATCTGACGGCTTTTCCATACGCATTGCCTCCTGATCGATCAAGAGCACGGGAATGCGGGAAGCGGTGACGTATAAACGCACCGTAGGTCGGACGAGCGCCGTGATGAGGGCTGCGAGCAGGCTTTGCCGGTCGGGACGGAGCTGAACTATCTATCTAAGATTGCGCCCGGAAAGATGTCAATTGGCGCGCGTAGTCTGTGTCCGCCACACCACAATTGGCACCGGCGGCTGATGGGCGGGACATGCCAGGCAGAGCTAAGGGCGGGCGCGGGTGCGCCGGGCCGCGCGCCCCGCGCGGCATGCGATACGCCGCGCAAGTCAGTCGCCATGCTCCACGCCCAGCGCCGCCAGCGGATGCGCGTCGCCGTGCCACGGCGAACTCAGGAAATGCCGCACGCGCTCGGGTCGCACATCGGCGAGCGTCGCCGGTGACCAGCGCGGCCGACGGTCCTTGTCGATCAGTTGCGCGCGCACGCCCTCGCGGAAATCGCCTGCCTCGATCGAGCGCTTCACGATGCCGAGCTCCATCCGGAAGCAATCGGCAAGCGTCATCTGCCGGCCGCGCAGCAGCGCTTCGCGCGTCACGTGCAGCATCGTCGGCGAATGGGCGGTCAGTGCGTCGTAGGTCGCTTGCAGCCATTGCCGCACCTCGCGCGGCGGTTCGCGTTCGAGATCCTGACGCAGTGTCGCGACGATGCGCTCGACGCCCGAACGCCGGTCGAAGTGGCGCAGGATCAGTTGCGTCAGCGCGCCGAGCGGCGCGTGCGGCACGATATTGCACGGCGGCTCGAACACGGCGCGCAGCGCGTCGATGCGCTCGCCGTCGTGCGACATGCGCTGCAAACGTTCCTCGAAGCTCGCGAGCCAGTCGGCCGGCACGCACAGGTCGGCCAGTTGCAGGCGCATCGCGTCGGCGCCCGCTAGCGTCGCGCCGGTCAGCCCGACATACAGCGCAAGCTCGGCCGACATCACGCTCAGAAAGCGGCTCGCGCCGACGTCGGGCACGAAGCCGATGCGCGTCTCCGGCATCGCGATGCGGCTGCGTTCGGTCACGATGCGCAGCCGCGCCGCCTGGCCGAGGCCCATGCCGCCGCCCATCGCGATGCCGTCGAGCAGCGCGACCACCGGCTTCGGAAACGTGTGCAACGCGTAATCGAGCCGGTATTCGTCGACGAAGAACGCGAGCCAGCGTGGGTCGCCCTGCGTCGCGAGCCGATGTACCTCGCGCACGTCGCCACCCGCGCAAAAGCCCTTGTCGCCAGCGCCCTTCAGCACCAGCGCGACGATCCCGGGATCGGTGCGGCAATGCTCGACCAGCACCGCGAGTTCGCGCACCATCGCGTGCGACAGCGCGTTGAGCGCGGCAGGCCGGTTCAGCGTGATGATCGCCACGCGGTTGACGACGCGAAACAGCACGTCGGGTTCGGCTTGCGTGTTCGTCGTGTCGCGCATTTCGACCGCAAAGCCGCGCAAAGTGCTCATCGCTGCGTCTCCCGCGATGCACGGCTCGTCTGCCAGCGCGGCGCGCGTTTTTCGAGGAACGCGTTGACGCCCTCGCGCTGATCGGCGCCATCGAACAGATCGACGAAGCGCTCGCGTTCTAGCGCGAGCGCGGCGGCGCGCGGCACGCCATGCCGCGCCTGATGGATCAGCTCCTTGCTGAAGCTGACCGCCTGCGGGCTCAAACCGGTGACGCGCTGCGCCATGTTCAACGCGGCTTCACGCGCGGCGCCGCGCTCCACCACTTCTTCGACGAGACCGATGCTGAGCGCGGTCGCCGCATCGACGCGCTCGCCGGTCAGAATCATCCGCTTGGCCCAGCCTTCGCCGACGAGCCACGGCAGCGTCTGCGTGCCGCAGCCGCATGGCAGCAGACCGACCGCCGTCTCGGGGAGCGCCAGCACCGCATGCTGCTCGGCGATGCGGATGTCGCACGCGAGCGCGCATTCGAGACCGCCGCCCATCGCAAAGCCGTTGAGCGCCGCGATGACGACGGGCCGCGCGTTCTGCAGCGATTCGAAGGCCGCGCCGAAACGCGCGGCCGCGGTGCGCGCGACTTCGCGATTGCCGTCGGCGAACGTGTTCAGATCGGCGCCCGCGCTGAAAAACTTCGGACCGTCGCCGGTGATCACGAGCGCGCGCACGCGCGCATCGGCGTTCAACTGCTCGACAGTGCGTTGCAATTGCAGCAGAGCGTCGGGCGTAAAAGCGTTCGCGAGCGGCCGTTTCAACGTGATCAAAGCAACGGCGCCGTCATGTGCGTAATCGAGGTCGATCATTGCGTGCCTCCCTGGCCGTTACCGCCGCGCTCACGCGAGCGATACAGCTTGATCACCGCCGAAAAGTCCAGGCGCCCCGCGCCGTTCGCGCTCATGGTTTGATAGAGCTGCTGCGCGAGCGCGCCGAGATAGACCGGTTGACGCACGCCGCGCGCGGCATCGGTGGCGAGGCCGAGGTCTTTCAGCATCAGGTCGGTGCCGAAGCCGCCGGTATAGCCGCGCGAGGACGGCGCGGTCTCGATCACGCCCGGCATCGGGTTATACGTGTCCGAACTCCAGCAGCGCCCGGTCGACGTATTGATGATGCTACCGAGCACCTTCGTGTCGATACCGAGCGCCTCGCCGAGCGACATCGCCTCGGCGACGGCCGCCATCGAGATGCCGAGCACGAGGTTGTTGCAGATCTTCGCGACCTGGCCCGTGCCGGTGTCGCCGCAACGCACGATGTTTTTTCCCATCGCCGACAGCACTGGCTTGACCTGCTCGTACGCGCTCGCACTGCCGCCGACCATGAAGGTCAGCGTGCCCGCCGCCGCGCCGCCCGTGCCGCCCGAGACCGGTGCATCGACGAAGCTGTTGCCATGAGCCGCGGCGAGTTCGGCAAACGCTTTCACGCTGGCGGGATCGATCGTGCTCGAATCGATGATCGGTACACCCGGCGCGATGCCGGCGAGGATGCCATCGTCCGCGACGAGCACGCTGCGCACGTGAGCCGCGGCGGGCAGCATCGTGATCACGCATTCGACGTCGCTCGCGGCGGCTTGCGGTGAGCGGGCCGGCTGTGCGCCCGCGTCGACGAGCGTGCGCACAGCTTCCGCGCTGAGGTCGAACACGTTGAGCGCGTGGCCCGCCTTCAGCAGGTTCAGCGCCATCGGCGCGCCCATATTGCCGAGTCCGATAAAGCCGATCTTCATGATGTCGTCTCCGGGTGTGCCCTCAGTGCCTTCAACGCAGGCGGATCGTCGTGTTGACGCCATCGTTGACGGTGTCGTCGTCGAACCAGCGCGCGGTGACCGTCTTGGTCTGCGTGTAAAACTGCACGACCTGCTTGCCGTAGGGACCGAGATCGCCAAGCTTCGAGCCGCGCGAACCGGTGAAGCTGAAAAACGGCACCGGCACCGGGATCGGAATGTTGATACCGACCTGGCCGATATCGATCTCGCTCTGGAACTTGCGCGCCGCCGCGCCGCTTTGCGTGAAGAGGCCGACGCCGTTGCCGAACGGGTTCGCATTGACGAGCGCGATCGCATCGTCGAGCGTCGCCACGTTCAGCACCGCGAGCACCGGCCCGAAGATTTCGGTGCGGTAGATTTCCATGTCGGCCGTCACGTCGGTGAACACCGTCGGGCCGATGAAGTTGCCCTGCTCGTAGCCGTGCACCTTCACATCGCGGCCGTCGAGCGCGAGCGTCGCGCCCTCTTTCACGCCAGCGTCGATCAGACCGAGAATGCGCTGCTTCGCGGCGCGCGACACGACCGGCCCGACATCGGTGCCCGGCTCGTGACCCGCGTTGACCTTCAGCGTCTTCGCCTTCGCGACGAGCTCGGGCAGCCACTCGCGCGCGGCACCGACCAGCACCGCCACCGAACTCGCCATGCAGCGCTGACCGGCCGCGCCGAACGCGGCGCCGGCGAGCGCGTTGAGGGTCTGTTCGCGATTCGCGTCGGGCAGCACGACCGCGTGGTTCTTCGCGCCCATCATCGACTGCACTCGCTTGCCGTGTTCGCTGCCGAGGCGATACACGTGCGTGCCGACCGCCGTCGAGCCGACGAACGAAATCGCCTTCACCAGTTCATGCGTGCACAGCGCATCGACGACTTCCTTGCCGCCGTGCACCACGTTCAGCACGCCCTTCGGCACGCCGGCTTCGAGCGCGAGTTCGACGAGCTGCATCGTCGACAGCGGGTCCTGCTCGGATGGCTTCAGCACGAAGGTATTGCCGCACACGAGCGCCATCGGAAACATCCACAGCGGGATCATCGCGGGGAAATTGAACGGCGTGATGCCGACGCATACGCCGAGGGGCTGGCGCAGCGTGTAAGTGTCCACACCACCGGCGACGTTCTCGGCGAACTCCCCCTGCTGCAACGTGCCGATCGAACACGCGTGCTCGACGACTTCCAGACCGCGGAAGATGTCGCCCTCGGCATCGGGAATCGTCTTGCCCTGCTCGGCCGACAGCGTCTTCGCGATGCGCGGCATATGCTCGCGAATCAGCGCCTGGTACTTCAGCATGATGCGCATGCGCGCGCCGATCGGCGTGTCCTTCCACGTTTTGAACGCGGCATGCGCGCTATGCACCGCCGCGTCGACTTCCGCGACGGTCGCGAACGGCACGCGCGCGAGGACAGCCTGCGTGGCCGGGTTCACGATGTCGCGCCACTCGGTCGTCTTCGATTCGACGAACTCGCCGTTGATCAGCAGTTTGACGGTGGCCACGGCGCCTGCAACGTCGCGGCCGGTCTCGTTCGAAGCAAGGGTGCTCATGCTGAAACTCCTGTGATTTAGAAAACAGTGCCCCGACGCGTCGAATCCGAAGCTCGAATTCAACGCGTGCGATTCAAACCGGGGCGGCAAACCAGCAATGGCGAGGAATAAAGACAGTCACCGCAAGTCGGGAAAATCCTCTTCCCAATACTCGTCCGGCAGACGCGCGGGCTCGGCTGCGCGCTCCATTTCGCGGCGCCGCAATTCGACGCGGCGGATCTTGCCGGAGATCGTCTTCGGCAGTTCGCTGAATTGCAGACGGCGAATCCGCTTGTACGGCGCGAGTTTTTCACGCGAGAACGCGAACACCGCGCGCGCGAGTTCGGGACCGGCTTCGTAGCCGTGACGCACGGTGACGAACGCCTTCGGCACCGACAGACGCAACGCGTCCGCGCTCGGCACGACGGCCGCCTCGCCGATCGCCTCGTGTTCGATCAGCACGCTTTCGAGTTCGAACGGACTCAGGCGATAGTCGGACGACTTGAACACGTCGTCCGAGCGGCCGACGTACACGTAGTAGCCGTCGTCGCGACGCAGCGCGACATCCGACGTGCGATAGAGGCCGTTGCGCATCGACTGCGCGGTCGCGTTGGCGTTGTTCGCGTAACCCGTCATCAGGCCGAGCGGCCGTTCTGCGAGCGGCAGCGCGATTTCGCCTTCGCCGACCGGTTGGTCGTCGGCGTCGAGCAGCTCGACCCGGTAGCCCGGCAGCGGACGCCCCATCGAGCCGGCCACGACCGGCTGGCCCGGCGAATTGCCGATCTGGCAGGTCGTTTCGGTCTGGCCGTAGCCATCGCGAATCGTAATGCCCCACGCGTGCTTGACGCGCTCGATGACCTCCGGATTCAGCGGCTCGCCGGCGCCGACGATTTCGCGCAGCTTCACCGGATAGTCGCCGAGCGGCTCCTGCACGAGCATGCGCCAGACGGTCGGCGGCGCGCACAGCGTGGTGACGTTGAAGCGCACGAGCGCGGCGAGTGTGTCTTTCGGCACGAAGCGCGGGACGTTGAACACGAACACGCAGGCCTGCGCGTTCCACGGCGCGAAGAAGCAGCTCCACGCGTGCTTGGCCCAACCCGGCGAGCTGATGTTCCAATGGATGTCGCCGGGTTGCAGGCCGATCCAGTACATCGTCGACAGATGCCCGACCGGGTAGCTCTGGTGCGTATGCTCGACCAGCTTCGGCTTCGAGGTGGTGCCGGACGTGAAGTACAGCAACAGCGGATCACTGGCGTGGGTGACGCCCTCCGGCGTGAAATGCGGCGAAGCCTCGTACGCGGCGGCAACATCGATCCAGTCGTCGCGCGGCGCACCGACCGACAGGCGGGTGAGCGGCACGTCGAGCGCATCGAATTTGCCCAGCTCCGCGCTGTCGACCACGACGAACTTCGCGCCGCCGATCTGCACGCGGTCGCGCACGTCGTCGGCGGATAGCTGCGTGGTGGAGGGCAGCACGATCGCGCCGAGCTTCATCGCGGCGAGCATCACGTCCCATAACTCGACGCGGTTCGGCAGCATCAGCAGCACACGGTCGCCGCGGCCGACGCCCGCGCCGCGCAGAAAGTTCGCCATCCGCGACGAGCGCTCCGACATCTGCGCGTACGACAGACGCAGGCCGTCGCTGGAAGGATCGTCGACGATCCACAGCGCGGGGTTGTCGTTGCCATGCGCCATCGCGTCGAAGTAGTCGAGCGCCCAGTTGAACTCGCCGAGCGCGGGCCACGCGAATTCGCGGTACGCGCGCTCGTAGTCGGTGCGATGGCGCACTAGCAGATCGCGCGCTTCGAGAAAGGCTTTCGCTGCTGTCATCGTCGTCTCCTGTCGACCAGAGTTAGCGCTTTAGCGCTTACTCCGGTCCCATGCAACGTAGTTGCGAGTGGCGCGGTCCGCGCTCGGTTATTTTCGCCGCGGTGATCCAGGCGAGCATCCACGGCCAGGCTATTGTGCGCTCAAACGCCGCCCTCAAACATGGCGCGCGATCACCATCCGCTGCACTTCGCTCGTCCCTTCGTAAATCTGCGTGATCCGTGCATCCCGATAGTGGCGCTCGACCGCATAGTCCTCCAGATAGCCGTAGCCGCCATGAATCTGGATCGCGTTCGAACAGATCTCCTCCGCAAGCTCCGACGCAAAAAGCTTCGCCTGCGACGCCTCCGACAGACACGGCCGCCCCGCCGAGCGCAGCCGTGCCGCGTGATGTACGAGCAGGCGCGCGGCATTCAGGCGCGTCGCCATGTCGGCAAGCATGTTCGCGATCGTCTGGTGGTCTTTCAGCGGCTTGCCGAACTGTTCGCGCTCGTTCGCGTAGCGGCGCGCGGCGTCGAACGCGGCGCGCGCAATGCCGACTGCCTGCGCGGCGATGCCGATGCGCCCGCCTTCGAGATTCGACAGCGCGATGCGCAGACCCTCGCCCGGCTCGCCGAGCAGATTGGCCTCGGGCACCGCGCACTGATCGAGCGAGATCGGACAGGTGTCGGACGCGCGAATGCCGAGCTTGTGCTCCGGCCGGCCGACGCCGAAACCCGGCGTCGAGGTCGGCACGATGAAGGCGGACAGGCCGCGCTTACCGCGCTCGGGATCGGTGACCGCGAACACGATCGCGACACCGGCGCGCGCACCGTTGGTCACGAACTGCTTGCTGCCGTTCAGAATCCACTGTCCGTCGCGCCGCTGCGCGCGGGTGCGCAGATTGTTCGCCTCGGAGCCCGCCTGCGGCTCGGTCAGGCAAAACGCACCGATCGTCCGGCCGTTGGCGAGCTCGCGCAGATAGCGGTCTTTCTGCGCGGCGCTGCCGAAGTTCAGGATCGGCGCGCAGCCGACCGAGTTGTGCACGCTCATCAGCGTCGCGCAGGCGGCGCAACCGGCCGCGATCTCTTCCAGCGCGAGCGCATAGGCGACGTAATCGGTGTAGGAGCCGCCCCACTCGGCCGGCACCATCATGCCCAGAAAGCCGAGTTCGCCCAACTGCGCGACGACCTCGGCCGGCAGTTGCGCGTCGCGATCCCATTGCGCCGCGTGCGGCGCGAGACATTCGGTCGCGAAGTCGCGCGCGGCGTCGCGGATCATCCGTTGTTCGTCGGTGTAGAAGCTGTCCATGACTGCATCCTCGTTGGTACTGCCGGCCGTGCTGGCGATCGCGGTGATGCGGCAAGTGTAGGCAAGCGGCCCGCGCCGTTCGATGCTCGCTCCGCTCATTCTTGCTGAGCGCTTTTGCCATACTGCTACCATGCACGTGCATGGAGCCTCGCCATTTCGGGGGCTTCATGAACCACGATCCAGCCTATGCTGAGCGCTTTTGCCAGAAAAGCCGAATCCCGATGAAAAGCGACAAAGGCACGATCTCCGTCAGTCTCGTCGAGGAAACGCTCGCGCTCGCGACGGCGCGCGGCCTCGACGCGCGAACGCTCGCCGAAGCGGCCGGCATTGCCGCTGCGATGCTCGCGTCGCCGAAAAGCCGCGTATCGTCGGCGCAATACGGCGCGCTGTGGGCCGGCATCGCACGCGCGCTCGACGACGAATTCTTCGGCCAGGACTCGCATCCGATGAAAAGCGGCAGCTTCATCGCGATGACGCAGACGGCGCTGGGCGCGCGCAACGGCGCGCAGGCGCTTGCGCGCGCGGTCGGCTTCATGCGGCTCGTGCTCGACGATCTCGGCGCGACGATCGACACCGACGCGCAGCGCGTGCGCCTGAAGTTCGTCGAGCGCGCGGGCACGCGCAAGCCGGCGATGTTCGCTTACGCGACGTATTTCATCCTCGTGTACGGGCTCGTGTGCTGGCTCGTCGGCCGGCGCATTCCGTTGCTCGAAGCGCGCTTTCGCTGCGCCGCGCCGCCGGCCGCGCACGAATACCGGCTGATGTTCTGCGAAGACATGTATTTCGACGAGCCCGAGTCGTCCGTCGATCTCGACGCTGCGTTTCTGGAACTGCCGGTGATCCAGACTTCGCGCTCGGCGCGGCCGTTTCTGCGCGATGCGCCGGGCAGCTTCATCGTCAAGTACCGCAATCCGGGTTCGCTCGCCGCGCGCGTGCGCAAGACGCTGCGCGCGCTGCCGATGTCGGGCTGGCCCGCGGCCGATCAGATGGCCGCGCGCCTGCACGTCGCCGAGGCGACGATGCGGCGGCACCTGAAGCAGGAGGGCCACACGTATCAGTCGATCAAGGACGCGCTGCGGCGCGACATCGCGATCGCCGAACTGCAGCGCACGCAGCGCACCATCGCCGATATCGCCAACGCCGTCGGCTTCGCGGAGCCGAGCGCGTTTCATCGCGCGTTCCGCAAATGGACCGGCATGCGCCCGACCGACTATCGGCCGGCCCGGGCCGCGGGGCTCGATCTCACGCGACGCGCCGAATCGGACTAAGCTTTAAGCGGCAACAGGCCAGCCTTGATCGAGGGTAGGGGCCCGCGCCGCCGGTTCGCGCCGGCTGGCGCGACGGCCGTCAGCGATGAACACGACTCCGCGTCTCCCGCTCCGGCAGTCCGGTCCGCGCAGGCCGCTTATCCGCGGCGGCATCGTGGGCCGTTTGATGCGCGGCATCGCCGTGCTCGGCGTGCTATGCGCGTTCGCCTTCGCGACGCGCGAAGCGCTGGCGCCGCTGCAAGCGGCCAATGCGGCGAGCGCGGCGAACGTCGCCGCCGCGACCGCCAACAGCGTCGTCGTGATTCCGGTGAATGGCGCGATCGGACCGGCCACCGCCGATTTCATCGTGCGTGGTTTGCAGCGCGCGGCCAGCGAGCGCGCACAGCTCGCGGTCCTGCAACTCGATACGCCCGGCGGCCTCGATACGTCGATGCGGCAGATCATCAAGGCGATCCTCGCCTCGCCGGTGCCGGTCGCAACCTTCATCGCGCCGAGCGGCGCGCGCGCGGCCAGCGCCGGCACCTACATCGTCTACGCGAGCCATATCGCGGCGATGGCGCCGGGCACCAACCTCGGCGCCGCGACGCCGATCCAGATGGGCATCGGCGGCAACGAGCCGCCCGCCGGCGGCCCGCCGGTAACGCCAGCCACCCCAGGTACGCCGGGGCTGCCGGACATGCGCACGCTGCCTGGCGGCGCGTCCGCGCCTGCGCCTGCGTCACCCGGCGCATCATCCGAAGCCGCCAGCGCACTGCCGCTCGACACCCAATCGACCGAACTGCGCAAGCAGGTCCACGATGCCGCCGCCTACATCCGCGGCCTCGCGCAGATGCGCGGCCGCAACGCCGACTGGGCCGAGCGCGCGGTCCGCGAAGCGGTGAGCCTGTCCGACGAGGAAGCGCTCGCGCAGCACGTCGTCGATATCGTCGCGCGCGACGTGCCGGACCTGCTGCGCCAGCTGGACGGCCGCACGTACGTCACGAGCGCGGGCAGCGTCACGCTGCACACCGCGCATGCGCCGCTGATCACGCTCGAACCCGACTGGCGCAGCCGCTTTCTCGCCGTGATCACCGATCCGAGCGTCGCGCTGATTCTGCTGATGCTCGGCATGTATGGCCTGTTCTTCGAATTCGCCAATCCGGGCTTCGTGCTGCCCGGCGTGGTCGGCGCGATCAGCCTGCTGCTCGGCCTGTTCGCGATGCAGATGCTGCCCATCAGCTACGTCGGCCTCGGGCTGATCTTTCTCGGCATCGCCTTCCTGATCGGCGAAGCGTTCCTGCCGACCTTCGGCTCGCTCGGCTTCGGCGGCGTGGTCGCGTTCGTGGTCGGCGCAATGATGCTGATGGATACCGACGTGCCCGGCTACGGCATCCCGCTGCCGCTGATCGCCGCGGTCGTCGTGTTCAGCGTCGCGTTCGTGCTCGGCGTGTCGCGGCTCGCGCTGCGCGCGCGGCGGCGGCCGGTCGTGACGGGCTCGGAGGCGCTGATCGGCTGCGTCGGCGTGGTGCTGGACGGCGGCTTGCTGCCCGAACCCGAACACGCGGCGGGCGGCCCGCTGGCCGGCTGGGCGCGCGTGCACGGCGAGCGCTGGCGCGTCTCGAGCACCACGCCGGCCGCGCCGGGTCAGAGCGTGCGCGTGACGGCGCGCAACGGCCTCACACTGACCGTGGTGCCCGTTACGTCGGTCGACGCCTTACAAGGAGAACGCTCATGATCGGCTTCACATTCGGCTTCGGCAGCATCCTGATCCTGCTCGTGGTCGCGCTGATTGCGTCGTCGGTGCGGATTTTTCGCGAGTACGAACGCGGCGTCGTGTTCATGCTCGGCCGCTTCTGGAAGGTCAAGGGGCCCGGGCTCGTATTGATCATTCCGATCGTGCAGCAGGCGGTGCGCATGGATTTGCGCACCATCGTGTTCGACGTGCCGACGCAAGACGTGATCACGCGCGACAACGTGTCGGTCAAGGTCAACGCGGTCGTGTATTTCCGCGTCGTCGATCCGGAGAAGGCGGTGATCCAGGTCGCGCGCTACTTCGAGGCGACCAGCCAGCTGGCGCAGACGACGCTGCGCGCGGTGCTCGGCAAGCACGACCTCGACCAGCTGCTGTCGGAGCGCGAGCAGCTGAACACCGACATCCAGAAAGTGCTCGACTCGCAAACCGACGCGTGGGGCATCAAGGTATCGATCGTCGAGATCAAGCACGTCGATATCAATGAAACGATGATCCGCGCGATTGCGCGTCAGGCCGAAGCCGAGCGCGAACGGCGCGCGAAGGTGATTCACGCGGAAGGCGAGTTGCAGGCATCGAAGCAATTGCTGGAGGCGGCCCAGACGCTCGCGCGGCAACCGCAGGCGATGCAGTTGCGCTATCTGCAGACGCTGGTGACGATCGCCGCCGACAAGAACTCGACGATCGTGTTTCCGCTGCCGATCGACCTCGTGAGTGCGGGGCTGGAACGCTTCAACAAGCCATCGGCGTGATAGGACGATATTTGTCAGGACATCCATTCGGCGCGGACTAGCGTCGACGTTTCGGCATACCCGCCCGCTTGCGCGTTGCTTGCGCTGACGTGGCGAACGAGGCTCGCGGCGGGTTCGATTTGCCGGCAGAAATGGTGCGTTGCTTGTACCGCCTTACCCGGCGCACCGAAAAACCACCAGGTCCGGCTGTTTTTCCGCTTCGCAGGAGCCCGCCATGAAACTGTCTTCCCGCATTGGACTCGGCGCGCTGTTGGCCGCCGTGGGTATCAGCACCGTCTACGCGCAAGCGGTGACGCAGCCCGCCGACCCGTCGGCGCCGAAAACGCGCGCCCAGGTCCGCGCTGACCTCGCGGAATGGCTCGCCGCCGGCTACGACCCGCTCGACTGGATCGACTATCCGGAGAACGCGCAGCGCGCGGGCCGCATCGTCGCGCAACACCGCGAGCAGCAGCAAGGCAACGCCCCGACGGCCGTGCAGTAAAGCGGTCGCGGCTGGCGTAGTCGCAGCCTGAATGCCGCCCGCCGCGAGCGGCATGGCACGGCTTGCGTCGCGGCAAGGTATCATCCGGTCCCTCCATCCCCCACGCAGCAAACCAGCCGCACACAGCCGGAACCCGCGCCATGCCAATCTGGGTCGATGCCGACGCCTGCCCGGCCGTCGTCAAGGACATGCTTTATCGCGCGGCGCGCCGGACCGGCATGCCGCTGACGCTGGTCGCCAATTCGTTTCTGCGCGTGCCGCCGTCGCCGCTGATCCGCGCGATCCAGGTGCCGGCCGGCTTCGACGCCGCCGATCAGTTGATCGTCGAGCGCGTCGTCGCGGGCGACCTCGTGATCACCGCCGACATCCCGCTCGCCGCCGCCGTGCTGGCAAAAAATGCCCACGCGCTCGATCCGCGCGGCAACTGGTACACGCCCGGCACGATCGAAGAACGGCTGCGCATGCGCTCGATGCTCGACCAGTTGCGCTCGAGCGGCGTCGACACGGGCGGGCCGGCCGCCTTCAGCGCGCGCGATGGCAAGGCGTTTGCTGGCGAACTCGATCGCTGGCTCGCGCGTCAGGCGCCTCGCGGTGATGCGCAGGCGCCACAGTCGCACGGCAAACCGCCCGCCTGACGGGCCCGGGCGGCCTGCTGGCGCCGCCACAGGCGCCGGGGCGCTGCCATTCGTGATTACAATTCCGCCGTAACGCCGCCGCGCGGCCTGCCTTGCCGCGCCGCGCTGTCACCGCCTCGATGACAAAAACACTGTCTGAACGACGAAAGAGAGAAAACCCGCCACATGGACTCGATCAAACGCTACTTCGGCTTCGACGCCGTCGACACCAACCTGCGCACCGAAGTGCTAGCCGGCGTGACCACTTTCCTGACGATGGCCTACATCATCTTCGTGAACCCGGCGATTCTCGGCGACGCCGGCATGCCGAAGAGCGCGGTGTTCGTCGCGACCTGCCTCGTGGCCGCGCTCGCGTCGCTGATCATGGGTCTGTACGCGAACTACCCGATCGCGCTCGCGCCCGGCATGGGCCTGAACGCGTACTTCGCATACACGGTCGTCAAGGGCATGGGCTACACGTGGCAGGCCGCGCTCGGCGCGGTGTTCATCTCCGGGTGCCTGTTCCTGATCGTCACGCTGTTCCGCGTGCGCGAGGTGATCGTCAAGGGCATTCCGCATTCGATCCGCATCGCGATCACCGGCGGCATCGGTCTCTTTCTCGCGATCATTTCGCTGAAGTCGGCCGGCGTGGTGGTCGGCAATCCGGCCACGCTCGTCACGCTCGGCAATCTGCATGACCCGCACGTCGTGCTCGCGGCGGTCGGCTTCTTCGGCATCGTCACGCTGGATCATATGCGTGTGCGCGGTTCGATCCTGATCGGTATCGTCGGCGTGACGATCCTGAGCTTTTTCTTTGGCGGCAACCAGTTTCACGGCATCGTGTCCGCGCCGCCGTCGATCGCGCCGACGCTGTTGCAGCTCGATATCCGCAGCGCGCTGTCGAGTGGCGTGCTGAACGTGGTGCTGGTGTTCTTCCTCGTCGAGCTGTTCGATGCGACCGGCACGCTGATGGGCGTCGCGAACCGCGCGGGGCTGCTGGTGGAAGGCAAGATGCATCGGCTGAACCGCGCGCTGCTCGCGGACAGCACCGCGATTCTCGCCGGCTCGATGCTCGGTACTTCGTCGACGACGGCGTATATCGAAAGCGCATCGGGCGTGCAGGCCGGCGGCCGTACCGGCATGACCGCGATCACGGTCGCCGTGCTGTTCGTCGCGGCGCTGTTTTTCGCGCCGCTCGCCGAAGTGGTGCCGCCGTATGCGACCGCGCCCGCGCTGCTGTACGTGTCGTGCCTGATGCTGCGCGAACTGGTCGACCTGCCGTGGGACGACGCGACCGAAGTCGTGCCGGCCGCGCTGACCGCGCTGCTGATGCCGTTCACCTACTCGATCGCGAACGGCGTCGCGTTCGGCTTCATCTCGTACGCGGGACTCAAGCTGCTGACGGGCCAGGCACGCCAGGTGAAGCTGGTCGTGTGGATCATCGCGGCGATTTTCCTGTTCCGGTATTTCTATCTCGGCAGCGAATGAGGAGGTCGCGCTCGCGCGGCCGGGGGTCGAATGTGTCGTTGGGTTCGGGGACCGTTTATCATCCGATGTTTCGAATGATGATCGACCGGGTCGCGATCGACTCGGTCGCCGCGGCACGGGTCGCCACCCCAGGAGCCTTGATGTCCTCATATAACCGCACGACGGACCGCTACACGAAGCCCGCGATTTTCTTCCACTGGATGATTTTTCTGCTGGTCGCGCTGGCCTATCTGGCCATCGAAATCCGCGGCCCGCGCGGCTCCGACAGCCGCGCGTTCTGGACCGGCGTGCATTATTGGGCCGGCACGCTGGTGCTCGGGCTGGCCGTGTTGCGGCTGCTGTGGAGACTGTGGGCCGGCGCGCCGGAGGAGCTCGAAAGCAATCGGCTGCTCGCTTTTCTCGGGCGCTCCGCGCACCTCGCGCTCTATGTGTTCATCTTCGCGCAGCCGCTGCTCGGCATGCTGATGGTCAATGCGGGCGGGCGGCCGGTGTCGCTCGCATGGACGGACATCAGCTTCACGCTGGTGCGTGCGGATGCGATCGCGCGGCCGCTGTTGAAGGACGCGCACGAGTGGCTCGGCAACGTGTTCTATTGGGTGATCGGACTGCACGCGCTCGCGGCGATCGCGCACCATGTGGTGTTCAAGGATCGGGCGCGGCGGCGGATCATTTGAAAGTAATGGAGTTGGCTGCGTGCCGCCGATGCATGGCACGCGGTCGCGGCTTGCGCGCAGGCCAGCCAGCGGCAGCGGCGCGGGTGAATCCGAACTTCGCGCTTCGGCAGCAGTCGCGCTTGCCGAAGCTGCGGTACCGGTAGCCAGCCGATAGTTTCAGATCGGTCAGTTGCGCCAGTTCGCCTCGTAAAACCGCACGTAACCGCTTCTGAGCACGAGACACTGCGCGCGCGTTTCCGACAACAGCCGGCGCGTGGCGGCCTCGATGCGCGGCCGGTGCGCGTCGAACGCGACGATCATGTCCTCCAGCCGGGGGGACGCGGCGCCGAAGTGATCTTCGAGCGCTTCCGCGGTGATCATGCACTCCACCCTCTGCCCATCGACCATTGCCGGAAACGCCAAAGTAAGTTCGCGACCTGAATATTCAGGGGCTTCGTTCGGGAATTGGATCTGCATGGGAGTCACCTGGAAGAGTGCGCGCACGATGCGCTCGGGTAATGCACGCGCTGATTGCTTGCTATCGCGTCCGCCACTCGTTCCTCCTTGTCCCATGCAGCCGACGCGGGCCGTCGCCTCGACGCGGCATCGTCAGTTCGCGCCACGCGGAGGTGAATTGATTTACTTTAGACGAGTTCGGGCCAGGTGCAAGATTTCCCCGATTTTTTCTTGAAGGCGCGACTGACGCGCCGATGTTGCGGCGCGGCATAAAGCGGTGTCCGATCCCGTGTAAAGTGTCGCGCACCTAGTCATTCACCTGCACGATGTCCGCCCCCACCCGCCCGCCTGTGGTTCGCGTCGAACCGCTCGGCCAGAGCTTCGAAGCGCCCGATTCGCTGACGATTCTCGAAGCCGCCGCTTTCGCCAATCTGCGTTTGCCGCGTTCGTGCCGCAACGGCACGTGCCGAACATGCTTGTGCCGGATGACGTCTGGGCGTGTGCGCTACTCGATTGAATGGCCCGGCGTGAGCCGCGAGGAAAAGGCGGACGGTTATATCCTGCCGTGCGTGGCGGTCGCGGAAACCGACGTGGTGATCGAAGTGCCGGATGCGGTCGCGATACCGGCACGGTGAGCGGGAGCGTAGGGGCCTGGCGCCCCGCTAGCCGACGCTTTCACGCGCTGTGTCTTACCGCCCGTTGCCCATTGCGCGGGCAATTTTCTTGTCCGTGTTGTACTGGCTCAGCGAATACACCGACCAGATGGCCGCCGGCACCCAGCCGATCAGCGTGATTTGCAGAATCAGGCAGATGATGCCCGCAAACGGACGGCCGATCGTGAAAAACTGCAGCCACGGCAGAATGATGGCAAGCAAAAGACGCATTCGGTTTTCCTGTTCCTGTGATTACGGCAGCATGGGTGAGTCCGCGGGGGACGCATCTGCCTCGTTGCTGAACTCATCGAGCGGCGCAAAACGCGGCACCTTGATGCCTTCCTGCTCAACCAGCTCGAAAAACACCGTCGCTGGACGGGTCCAGATCGTACCATTGGCCGCCTTGTAGACGATCATCGTGACCGTCGGATCCGATTCGAGCGTGGCCTCGCACACCAGTTCGTAAATGCCGCCTTTGTAGTGTCGGTAGCGCATGGTGTGTGACCTCATTTTGGGCGTCGTCGATGCATTTTCAAGCACGGCGCGCCTGAGCTCAGCCGCCCTCTTTCATCTGCTTCAGGATCTTGTAGACGGTCGCGCGGCCCATCGTGAGCACCGCGGCCACGTAATTCGCCGAGCTGCGGCCGCGAAACGCGCCCTGCGCGTGCAGCGCCTCGACGATTTCACGCTTGTGCTCGCGCGTCAGCGCATTGATGCCGATTTGCCGGTCGCGCAGCCACGTGTGCAGATACGTGTTGATGCGGTCCTGCCAGTCGTCGCGGAACAGTTCGTCGGCAGGCGCGCCCGTCATCGCGCCGCCCTTGATGAACAGATCGAGCGTCGAGCGCACATCCTCGAACACCGCGATGTTGAAGTTCACGCACAGGATGCCGGCGGGCTTGCCGTCGTCGTCGAACAGGATGTTGCTCACGCAGCGCATGCGGCGGCCGTCCCAGTTCAGCTTCTCATAGGGGCCGATGGTCTGGCCGCGCGCCGCGAAGTGCGCGTCGTCGAGCACCGACGGCGCGCCCACCTCGAGCCGCGACAGATTGTTCACCAGATACGCGATGGTCTGATCGCGCAAATCGTGAATCACCACCTCGGCGCACGGATAGAGCAGCGCGGCGATGCCGTCGGCGATCGGCGCGTAGCGCTTCAGCAGCAGGTCTTTGACAGGAGACACGTTCGGGTTGCGCATGGAAAAAACGCGAGGTTCGAAGGAGGCGGCGCGCAATAGCGGATGACGCCGAAGCCAGATGCCCGCAGTGGACGCCGGCGCGCCCGCTCGGTCCGCAATTCAGGAAGTCGCCATTGTAGCGGCCTCGCGCTGGCGCCGCGACTCGACGCCGGACGGCAATTTTGTCTACCTCGCAAGCGCATTTTTTTCGTGCGATAAACACTGATCCGCCGACACCCAACCGAACGGAGCCAACTGATGGCCACACTCGAAGCGCTTCGCGCCGTGCTCGACGACAAGCGCACGCCGGAGATCATTCGCAACCACATCATCGATTCGCTGCAGTACGCGCTGCGCAACCATGGTCAGGTCTTCACGGCCAAGGAAGTCGAATGGTTGACCGGCTGGGACGATGCGCGCCTGCCGCGGGCGGCCGCGCGCGAATTGCAGAAGCGCGTCGCCGAGACGTCGCGCTGACGCACGCGTTCGGATAGGAGCCTCGCGCGCGCCACTCGCGCAATTCGCGCGTCAGTCGCCCGTCCCGCCTCCGACACGACTTCGCCAACCGCCCGCGAAGCCCTGCCAGTCGGGCGTTCCGGTCGCGCGCTGAAGTTTGCACTATCCAATCAGGGCTATTTCAGGCATGATATTGCAATAGTTGCACCTCGCACCCATATAGCACTGGCAGCACCAGGCAGTCTCAACCCGGCATCTCCGCACCACCCCCGACTGTTCGACCGCCCTTTATCGGCGATCCCGTCACTCCGGCAATGCGCCGCCCGCATTCGCCGTCGCGAGAAGTACACCGAGCGGTTCAGCATCATGCGTCCGGCGCCCGAATTGACGCGCCGCTTCAGCGTTTTTTCGGTCGAATCCGCGTTTTCGCGCGACCGCTCGAGCCATTGTCATTGAGCCCGCCGGGTCTAGCAGGCCTGTGCCAACCATTTTTAACGCGGCGCGCCCGTCGGTGCTGCGCCGCCGGTCCGCGCCGTGACGCGTCAAAGGAGCGTTGCCGGAAGCAGCGCCCCGCAGGCGGCGCGTGGACCACGCAATACAGGACATGTTTCTCATGAATCCAGCAGTCAAGACCTACAAGGGTTACGAAATTCACCCGCTCGTTTATCCGCGCCGCCCCCCGGGCGCGCAAGCGACCCGCAATCCGGGCGCCGGTTACGACGCGTCGGTGCGCATCTGCCGCGTCGGCGCCAATCCGGCAGCCGACGGCCGGGTATTTCGCCTGCAGTATCTGTTTCCGTTCGACGGCATGGGCAAGGCGCGCATCGCGTGCATGGCGCATGCGGAACGGCTGATCGACGGCCAGGTGAGCGGTCAGTCGGTCACCGATCTTTGAGCGGCGTCATCGGCGCGTCACTCATGTCGCGCAGCGTGCTTTCGGGCGCCGCTGCTTTTCAAACGAATCCACAGTCGCGCCGCTCGCAATGCCTGCGGCCGGTTTCCCCTTTATCCCATCGACCAGGAGTTATGCATGGCGAAAGAAGAACTGCTTGAACTTGACGGTATCGTCGACGAAGTGCTTCCGGATAGCCGCTACCGCGTGACGCTCGACAACGGCGTCGTGGTCGGCGCCTATGCGTCCGGGCGCATGCGCAAGAACCATATCCGTATTCTCGCGGGCGATCGCGTGACGCTCGAATTGTCGGTCTACGACCTGACCAAGGGGCGGATCAATTTCCGCCACAAGGACGAGCGTGCGAGTGGCGGCGGTGCGCCACGGCAAGCGGCGCGGCGGAGGTAAGCAGGGGTCACGGCGCCGCCCTGCGTACCTGTGATGTTGTGCAGGCGATGCGGGCAGCCCGCCCGAACCCATGCGAAAGCGCGAGGCCCGACAGACTCGCGCCATACCTTCCGACTCCGCGTTCTGCTTGAACGCGCTACGTCAGCCTCGCCGCCCAAGCGCGTGAAATAGACGTCTTCCCTGACATTCGGGATGCTTTCCAGCGCATGCGCGAACGTCGTACGCCGCAACACGCGCGGCGTCTTGATTGGAATCTGGCGGCACGCCGCTTCGGCGACCGCGCACGTCGCAGCACGTCTCGCTAAACTCCAAACACCGCACCCAAATCCTCCCCACCCGCGCTTTTGCGCACCTGCTCGACCACCCGCTCCTCCTGCTCCATCTGCACCCGCTGCTGACCTCGATCAGCCCGTTGATGACGACGATTCGCGGACGCGACCGGCTTGAGCTTCTACGGCGCGTCATTGCTGACCAGTCTGCCGGTGGTCGCGATGGGCGCCGGCGCGTTCGGCGCGGCGGTTGCGCCGCTCGTGGCCGGCATCGTGCGCGACTGGAGCGGCGGATTCGTCGCCGCGTGGATCATGCTCACCGGCTGCATCGCCGCGATGATGGCGGTGACCTTGCTGTTTTCACCGCGCAGTTATTCGCGCTGGCTTTAAGGCTCCAAGGCTGCGGCCGCTACGAACGCGCTGCGCCGCTTCGGTGCATCGGGCGTCCGCTGTCCTGCATGCCCCTCGCCGGTGCAGCGCGACCGGCGTGGCCGCGTCACCTCTTTCGCGGACGATTCGCAGCGATCGCCCGCAACAAACCCCAATTGATCCCCGCCATTCGCGCGAATGCGCTCACACACCTCGCCAAGCCCCGTCGCGCGAAGACTGGCATATCCATTGCTTTACCCATTGCTTTACTGTTGGTCAGATGTCCCTTCCCCCGACTCCATGCTGCGTGTTCTCCTTGTCACCGACACTGACAAACCCATCGGCGATCTGCGCGACGCGCTCGCCTGTCTCGGCTGCGAAATGCTCTCCGGCACCGCGACGCCGCAGGCGCTGCATCGCGCGGTTCAGGACGAGCGGCCCGACGTCATCATCATCGATACGGAGTCGCCGTCGCGCGATACGCTCGAACAGCTCGCCGTGATGCACGCGAGCGCGCCGCGCCCCGTGCTGATGTTCAGCCACGACGCTAACCAGCAACTGATCCGCCAAGCGGTCAACGCGGGCGTCACCGCGTATCTGGTCGAAGGCCTCGCGACCGAGCGGCTCGCGCCGATTCTCGAAGTCGCGCTCGCGCGTTTCGCGCAGGAGTCGCAATTGCGCGAGCGGCTCGCGCAGGCCGAAAACGAACTGGCCGAGCGCAAGCTGATCGATCGCGCGAAACGCCTGCTCATGGATCAGCAGAAACTCACCGAACCGGCCGCCTACGCGAGTCTGCGCAAACGCGCGATGAACCAGGGCGTCAAACTCGCCGAGGTGGCACGCGAGGTCGTCGCGTCGGCCGGCTCGCTCAAATGATGCGCTCATGAATCCAGCCACTTCCGTCACCGCCGCGGCCTTTGCGGAGCCGCCTGAAAAGACCCATCTGCGGCTCGGTTTCGTCGCGTTGTCCGACGCGGCACCGCTGATCGCGGCGAAGCTGCTCGAGTTCGGCCATGCGCACGGGCTCACGCTCGAACTGTGCCGCCAGCCGTCGTGGGCCGCCGTGCGCGACAAGCTGCTAGCCGGCGATCTCGACGCCGCGCACGCGCTTTACGGGCTCGTGTATGGCGTGCAGCTCGGCCTCGGCGGCCCGCGCACCGACATGGCCGTGCTGATGGTGCTGAACCGCAACGGCCAGGCGATCACGCTGTCGAATCGGCTCGCCGATGCGCTCGCGAAGCATGGCACATTGCGCGAGGCGCTCGCGACGCTCGGCCGCAAGCCGGTGTTCGCGCACACCTTCCCGACCGGCACGCATGCGATGTGGCTGTACTACTGGCTCGCGGCGCAAGGCGTCGATCCGTTGCGCGACATCGACAGTGTCGCGATTCCGCCGCCGCAAATGGTCGCCGCGCTTGCCGAAGACCGGCTCGACGGTCTGTGCGTCGGCGAGCCATGGAATGAAATGGCCGAGGCGCACGGCGTCGGCAAAACGATCGCTTATTCGAGCGAGGTGTGGCCCGAGCATCCCGAGAAAGTGCTCGCCTGCCGAGGCGATTTCGTCGATGCGCATCCGCGCACGACGCGCGCGCTCGTGCAGACCGTGCTCGAAGCGTGCCGCTGGCTCGACGGCGCCGGGCATCGCGACGAGATCGCCCGCTGGCTCGCGCGGCCCGATTACATCGGTATCGACGAGACGCTGATCGCGGCGCGGCTCGGCGACCACCTCGACACGGCGAACCCGCGCCGCCTGCCGATGCGTTTCTTCGACGACGGCGCGGTCAACTATCCGCATCCATTCGAAGGCGCGTGGTTCCTCACGCAGTTCGAGCGCTGGGGGATCATCGATGCGCACAACGACTACGACGCGGTCGCCGCGCGCATCAACCAGACGCAGTTGTATCGCGAGGCCGCCGCACGCGTGAACGTGCCGGTGCCCGGCGAGGACGTCACAAGGGAACTGATCGATGGCGCGGTGTGGGGAAGCGGCTCACCATCCGCCGCTTATGCGCGGCGTTTTGCGATCCGCCGCTGAGCGGACCGCACGCGAAAGCCCCGAGATCCGCTGCGCCGACTGCCCACGACCCGCCAACGGCGATCAGGTGGACAGTCGGCGTTGCCGAAGCTCAGAAGTTGTACTTGTCGATGTTGCTCGCATCGAACGTGGTCGGCGGCCCGAGAATGATTTCGCCGTGCGCGCCAATCGTGCGCTTGCCGAGCTTGCCGGCGTCGAACGTTTCGCCCTCCTTACCTGTGATCTTGCCCGACGCGAGCGACGCCGCCGCGTACGCGGCCAGATAGCCGAGTTCGCTTGGGTCCCACAACTGGAACGCGGTCACGGTGCCGTTCTTCACGAACGCGCGCATCTGGTTCGGCGTGCCGAGGCCCGTCACCGCCACCTTGCCCTTGCTCGACGACGACGAGATATAGCGCGCCGCCGCCGCGATGCCGACCGTCGTCGGCGCGACGATCGCCTTCAGGTTCGGATACGCCTGCAGCAAGCCCTGCGTTTCGACGAAGGACTTCTGATCGTCGTCGTTGCCGTACGCGATCTTGACGAGCTTGATCTTCGAGTACTCCGGTTTCTTCAGTTCCTCCTGCATCCACTTGATCCAGGTGTTCTGGTTCGTCGCGTTCGGCGTCGCCGACAGAATCGCGAACTCGCCCTCGCCGCCCATCAGCTTCGCGACCAGTTGCACCTGGCCGCGGCCGATGCCTTCGGCGTTCGCCTGATTGACGAACAGCTGGCGGCCCTCGGGCGCGGTATCGGAGTCGAACGTGACGACCTTGATGCCCTGACCCATCGCCTTCTTCAGATACGGCACGACCGCGTTCGCATCGTTGGCGGCAATCACGATCGCATCCTGGTGCTGCGTGATCAGCGTGTTGATGTACGACACCTGCGACGATGCACCCGCATCCGATGGCCCGACCGCCTTGCCCACGCCGCCGAATTCCTTGATCGCGGCGAGGCCGCCGTCGTCGGCGATCACTTCGTACGGGTTGTTGATCTGCTTCGGCACGAACGCGATCTTCAGCCCGCTTTTCAGTTCCGCGGCGAACGCGCCGCCGCAGCTGATCGCGAGCAACGCGGCGCAGAGCGCGGCTATGCCGGTGTGACGTAGAGGTTTGAACATGAAGTGTCTCCTGCGTTGTTGTTGGACAGAGAGGGGAAGCTAGGTTGCGGATGAAGAAGTCGTGGCGGCGGACTTCGCGATGAAACGCCGGTCGCGTGCCGCCCGCCAGCGCGCGACGAGGTTCGGAATCAGCACCGACGCGAGCAGCAGCACGCCGGTCACGATGGTCAGCGTTTCGCTCGATACGTCGTCGAGCGTCAGCGCGTTCTTGAGCACGCCGATGATCAGCAGCGACAGCAGCACGCCGACCATCGAGCCGCGTCCGCCGAAAATGCTGACGCCGCCGAACAGCACCGCGGCGATCACCGACAGCTCGAAGCCCTCGCCGTTATCGCCGCGCGCGCTCGTGAAGCGCAGCGTATAGACGATGCCCGCGAGCGCGCTGACGAGACCCGACAGCACGAACAGGCGCAAACGGATCTTCGCGACCTCGATGCCGGAGAACGCGGCGGCGGTCGGATTCGCGCCGATCGCATAGAGACTGCGGCCGAACGCGGTGGCTTGCAGCAGAACCGTGAACAGCACGGCGGCGACGATCACGATCACGAACGGCAACGGAATGAACGTGGGGCCAAGCGTGTTCATGCCGAACGCCGTATACGCGGCCGGAAAATCCGCGACCGCCTGATCGCCGAGCAGCACATACGCGAGACCGCGAAACAGCGCGAGCGTACCGATCGTGACCGCGAGCGACGGCAGGTTCAGCTTGACGATTACGAGGCCGTTCAGCAGGCCCGCCAGCGCGCCGGCGATCAGCACCAAAACGATCACGACCGGCATCGGCAGCCCCATGTGCCACAGCACGCCCATCAGCGCGCTCGACGCGCCCAGCACCGACGCGACCGACAGATCGATTTCGGCGGCGACGATGATCAGCGTCATCGGCAGCGCCATTAGCGCGATCTCGGTCAGATCGGCGAATACGTTGCTCAGGTTCGCGCCGGTCAGAAACACCGGCGACAGCCAGCGGCCCAACACCAGCGACACGATCAGCACGATCACCAGCAACACTTCCCATTGCAGCGGCGTTTCGCGCTTGCGCGTGAGCAGCGCGGAATCGGGTTTAGCCATGATCGCGTTTCCTCATCATGCGTTTGGCGACGGAGCGGGCCAGCAGCGTATCGGCGGCGATCGCGGCGACGATCAGCGCGCCCTGGATCGCCTGCTCCCAGAATGGCGACACGTGCAGCACGACGAGCGCGATGCTGATCACGCCGAGCACGAGCGCACCGAGCGTCGCGCCGAGGATCGTGCCGACGCCGCCCGTAATCGCGACACTGCCGACCACCGCCGCCGCGACGACCTGCAATTCGATGCCCTTCGCGGTGCTGGCATCGACGGTGCCGAAGCGCGCGAGCCACAACGCGCCCGCAAAGCCCGCAATCGCCCCGGACAACAAAAAGCCCGACATCACGCGACGCTCGACGTTCACGCCCGCGAGCCGCGCGGCTTCCGGATTCGAGCCGATCGCATAGTGCTCGCGACCGCCGCGAAACTGCTTCAGATACACCGACAGGCCGGCGAGTACGACGATCGCGATCAGCGCGAGCGTCGGGATGCCGAGCAGCGTGCCGGTCGCGAGCCGCGAGTACGCGTCGGGCAGACTGGTCGCGTTGATCTGGCCGCCGTGCACCCATGCGTAATCGGCACCGCGAAAGATGTACAGCGTCGACAGCGTCGCCACGAGCGAAGGCACGCGCCCCACCGCGACGAGCAGCGCATTGATGCCGCCCGCGACGAGCCCGATCGCGAGCCCCGCGGCCAGCGCGACGAACACCGGCATATGCGGGAACGCAACGTACAGGCTGCCCACCGCGTACGCGCTGATACCCACCGTCGAGCCGACCGACAGATCGATATGCCGCATCAGGATCACGACGGTCATCCCAGCCGTCAGCAGACCGATGATCGATACGTTCAGCAGCACGTCGCGCAAATTCTGCAGATTCAGGAACTGCGGCTTCGCGAGCCCGGTCCCCGCGATCAGCAGGATCAGCACGACGAACAACGTGGTTTCGCGGCTCTTCGCGACGCTCGCGACGAGGCCGCCCGATGAAGCGGCGGAACGCTTCGGCAGCGACTGCCGCACCGGCGCGGGATGGGTCGAATGGCGCATCATGCTGCACGTCCCAATGGTGAAAGTCCCTGACCGAGCGCGGCGCCCATGATGCGCTCCTCGTTCGCGTCGGCGCGCGCGAACTCCGCGCTGATGCGGCCTTCGTGCATCACGAGCACGCGATCGGCCATACCGAGCACCTCGGGCAACTCGCTCGAAATCATCAGCACGGCCATGCCATCGCGCACGAGTTCGGCGAGCGCGCCATACACCTCGGCTTTCGCGCCAACGTCGATGCCGCGCGTCGGTTCGTCGATGATCAGCACTTTCGGGCCGCTCGCGAGCCACTTGCCGAGCACGACCTTTTGCTGGTTGCCGCCCGACAGCGTACCGACCGGCGCCCCCGGGTCGCTCGCCTTCAGGCGCAGACGCGTGCCCCACTTGTTGGCGAGCTGCGTTTCGCTGCGCGTCGAAATGAGCCCATGCCGAACGAGCCGTCCGAGCACCGTCATCGACGCATTGCGCGCGATGCTCAGTTCGAGCGCGAGCCCTTGCTGGCGGCGATCCTCCGGCACCAGCGCGAGCCCGGCGCGCACCGCGGCCGCGGGCTTGCCGGTGTCGAGCCGCTTGCCGGTCAGCCACACTTCGCCCGAATCGAGCGGATCGATACCGAAGATGGCCCGCGCGACCTCGCTGCGTCCCGCGCCGACGAGGCCCGCGAGCGCGACGATCTCGCCGGCGCGCACGTCGAACGAAACATCCTTGAACACGCCGATGCGCGTCAAGCCGCGCACCGACAGACGCACGTCGCCCGGTGTGCAATCGGCCTTCGGATAGAACGTTTGCAGATCGCGGCCGACCATCCTGGCGACGATCGCGTCGGTGCTCAGATCGGCGGTCAGCGCGTCGAAGACTTTCGCGCCATCGCGCATGATCGTCACGCGCTGCGTCAGCGCGAACACTTCGTCGAGCCGGTGCGTGATGAACAGAATCGCGACGTCGCGTTCGCGCAGCTTGCGCACGATCGCGAAGAGCCGCTCGACTTCGGGCAGCGACAATGCGGCCGTCGGTTCATCCATGATCAGCACGCTCGCGTTCAGCGACAACGCCTTCGCGATTTCGATCACCTGCTGATCCGCGATCGACAGACCGCGCACCAGTTGATCCGCGCGCAACTCGACGCCGAGCGACGCGAGCAGTCCGTCCACTTCGCGATGCATCGCGTCGTACTGGATGCGGCCGAAGCGGTCGACCGGCTGCCGGCCCATGAAGATGTTCTCCGCGATCGACAGATCGAAGAACAACGTCGGCTCCTGATAGATGACCGCGAGCCCGGCGTCGCGCGCTTCGGCCGGCGTCGCGAAGCGACGTGGCTCGCCGTTCACCAGAAGCTCGCCGGCGTCGGGCTGATGCACCCCGGCGAGAATTTTCACGAGCGTCGATTTGCCCGCGCCGTTCTCGCCGAGCAGCGCATGCACCTCGCCGGGCCACAGCACGAGGTCGCCGTCGGACAGCGCGCGCACCCGGCCGAAGGATTTGCTCGCGTGCCGCAATTCGAGTCGCGGCACCGTGGAAGGGGATGGCTGCACTGCGTGTCTCCTTTTTTGCGGCTGTCTTCTCTTCGACGCGCGGCGCGTCAAATCCGGTAGTACCGTTCCGCGTTGCGCCGAAACAGCGCGTCCTTCTCAGCCTCGCTCGCATCGCCAACGATCGCCGCATACGCGCGCCACAAATCCGTATACGAACCAAACAGCCGGTCGACCGGAAAATTCGACGCGAACATCGCGCGTTCGACGCCGAACGTATCGATCGTTTCGAGCACATAAGGCCGCAGGCTTTCGACGGTCCAGTGATGATCGAACATCGCGAGCCCGCTGATCTTCACCGCGACGTTCGGACACGCGGCGAGCACGCGCATGCCTTCGCGCCACGCGCGGTAACCGGCCACGCTATTACGATCGACGAACATGCCCGCATGATTGACGACCAGAAGCGTGTCCGCATGCGCACGCGCCAAGGCGCCCGCCTCTTCCATTTGCGACGGATACAGCTGCAGATCGAACGACAGGTCGTAACGGCGCAGCAACGCGAAATGCTCGCGCCACCGCGGCTCGCGCATGTAATGACGGCCGACGTAATCGAACAGTTTGTTGTCGTGCACGTTGAGAATCTGCCGGATACCGCGCGTATTCGCGAACGACGCATGCGCTTCGAGCAACGCGGGCGCATTTTGCGCGCACAGGTCCACGGCGGCGACGATCGCATTCGGCATGCCGCGCGAGGCGTCGCGATCCGCAATCGACTGCAACCAGCGTGTTTCCTCGACGGGATCGGCCGGATCGTGATTCGCTTCGACGTGCACGAGCTTCAGCACGTCGACGTCGCCCGCTTCACCGAGCAGATCGTCGAGCAGATAGTCGTGCTTCAGATCGCGCGCATCGCCGACGAACGACACGCCCGGGTTCTCCAGCCACGGATAGCGATGCGTCTTCAGATCCCACAGATGGATATGCGAATCGACAACCTGCATGCGGCACCTTCGTCCGGTGAAAAGCGTTTCGAGGTTCGTGCGTCGTTGCGGGGTTCAACTGGGTTCAGCTCGACTCAATGACTGAGACGAAAGACCGGTTCGAGCGTCTGCGACAGCGGCGTGTGATCGGGCCCGGTCTGCATGATGTCGGCCATGTAATCCCACCATTTGCGCATCACGTCGAGTTGCGGCAACTGGTCCATCGTGTGATCGCTGGTGCGCGAGAGCACCGCGAAAAGATGATGCGTGTCGGGATCGAAGAAAATCCGGTAGTCGCGCACGCCGGCGTTGTGCAGCGCGGCAACGAGCTCGGGCCAGATCTGCGTATGACGCCTTTCGTATTCTTCGCGCATGCCGGGGTTCAGCACCATCCGGAAAGCGATTGTCTCCATTGCGGCCTGTCTCCTGTCGACCTCTTCGAACGACTATAATTCCTGCATCGATAGCCTCTCAATCCGTTGTTGGGATTGGTCGATCCACAAACCGAATCGCACGGGCACTCCTACTGGCACCATGAGCCAACATTCAGCCGCCGTCGCACTCGTCAATCGTCTCAAGTTCAAGCATCTCGCCCTGCTCGTCGCACTCGACGACACCCGCAACCTGCATCAGGCCGCCGAGGCCGTCAACGTCGCGCAACCGAGCGCGAGCCGCATGCTCGGCGACATCGAGGAAGCGTTCGGCTTCCTGCTGTTCGAGCGCAACGCGCGCGGCATGACGCCGACGCCGCTCGGCGTCGTCACGCTCGCTTACGCGCGCCGTGCGCTTGCCGAGCTCACACGCTTCGCCGAAGACCTCGATGTCAAACGCCGCGGCGGTCACGGCCAGTTGACCGTCGGCGCGATCATGGGCGCCGCGCCCGATCTGCTGGCGATGTCGGTCGCCGCGCTGAAGACCGAAAGCCCGCTGCTCAGCGTGCGCATCCTCGGTGAAACAAGCGATCAGGTCGTGCAATTGCTGCATCGGCGCGAGGTCGATCTCGCGCTGGGGCGCCTGACCAACCCTCTGCAGCACAACGACTTCAGCTTCGAGCCGCTCGCGCGCGAAACGCTGCTGCTCGTCGTTCGCGCCGTGCATCCGCTCGCGCGGCGCACGCGCATCACGTTGCGCGAACTGGTCGCGTGGCCGTGGGTTGCGCAACCCGTCACGAGTCCGGCGCGCGTGCTGTTCGAGGAAGAACTCGCGCGTGCCGGGCTCGCCACGCCAGTCAATCTGACCGAATGCGCGTCGATCTTCGCGACGCTGCAATTGCTCGAGAATTACGATGCGGTCGCGATGCTGCCGGAGTCGGTCGTGCGCGATCATGTGCGCGGCGGGCTGCTGGTCGCGCTGCCACTCGAAATCGGCAAGAGTCTCGCGGGTTTTGGCATTCTCACGCGCAAGGAAGAGCAGCTCGCCGAGCCGGCGCTGCGCTTCATCGAACTGCTGCGCGGCTTCTCGCGCGACCTCGCGCGCGACAATCCGGCCGCCGCACCCGGCACGCCGACTACGCCCGTCACGGTCAATTGACGCCCGCATCGCGCGTCGCTTATTGCAGGTTCACGAACAGGCCGCCGTCGACGAGCAGCGCGGCGCCCGTCACATAGCGCGCGCGGTCCGACGCGAGAAACACGACGCAATCGGCGACGTCGTCGGGACGCCCGAGGCGGCCGAGCGGAATGCGCTTTTCGAAGTAGGCCTTCTTCGCTTCGTCGGCGAGATCTTCGGCGTTCAGATCGGTCGCGATCGTGCCCGGCATGACAGAGTTGCAGCGGATGCCGAACGGCCCCAACGCGATCGCGCACGACTGCATCAGCGAATGCACGCCGGCCTTGGTCGGCGTGTAATGCGTTTGCATGCCGCCGCCCACCAACGCGCTGATCGAACTCGTCGCGACGATCGCGCCGCCGGTGCCCTGCTTTTTCATCTGCTGCGCGGCAGCCTGCGTGACGAAGAACGCGCCGTTCAGATTGACCGCGACCGTCGATTCGAGCACGTCCGCCGGCATGTCGAGAAAAGCGTGAAACGGGCAGATGCCGGCATTGCTCGCGAGCACGTCGAGCTTGCCGAACGCGTCGACCGTCCGTCGCACCAGCTCCTGGCCGGTGTCGCGCGCCGCGACGTTGCCTTCCACCGCGATCACGCGCCGCCCCAACGCCTCGATTTCGCCGACGACTTCCTCGACCGCCGAGCGCCGGCCATACGATGCGTCGTTGTCGCCCCAGTAGTTGATCGCCACGTCCGCGCCTTCGCGCGCGCAGGCCACCGCGATCGCGCGTCCGATGCCGCGCGAGCCGCCGGTGACGATCACGACTTTGTCCTTGAGCAGCACCTTGATCTCCTTTGCGGCGGTTCGCCGTTCGGCACAGGTTCAAAACGTTCGACACGTTCAATGCTGATAAGGCCGCACCAGCGCGCATTCCGGATTGAGCCGCACGCCAAAGCCCGGCGTGTCCGGCACCTTCATGCGCCCGTTCACCGGCACCGGCTCGTCGAGCAGCAGCGGATTGAACATCGGTACGACTTCGTCGGCTTTCGGCGCCATCATCAGAAACTCGGAGAACGGCGAGTTATGGCGCGTGACGACGAAGTGATAGCTGTACACCGACGACCCATGCGGCACCACCATCACGTTGTGCGCATCGGCGAGCGCGGAAATCTTGATCAGCTCGGTGATGCCGCCGCACCAGCCGACGTCGGGCTGGATCAGATCGCAGCACTGCATCTCCAGCAGCATCCGGAAGCCCCAGCGCGTCGCCTCGTGCTCGCCGGTCGACACCATCATGCCGCGTGGCACGTTGCGGCGCAGTTCGGCGTAACCCCAGTAATCGTCGGGAGGAAGACATTCCTCGACCCATTTGAGGCCGTATTCGTGTGCGCCTTGCGCGAGCCGCGTCGCGTAGCGCACGTCGAGGCTCATCCAGCAGTCGTACATCAGCCAGAAGTCGTCGCCGACGCGCGAGCGCATGTCGGCGAGCTTGTCGAGGTTTTGCCTGAGTCCGTCTTCGCCTTCCGCGGGACCATGCTGCAACGGCAGCTTGCCGCCGATGAAGCCCATCTCCTTCGCGAGATCGGGCCGCGCGCCGGTCGCATAGAACACCAGCTCGTCGCGCACCGGGCCGCCCAATAGCTGATACACGGGCTCCTTGCGAACCTTCGCGAGCAGATCCCACAGCGCGAGATCGACACCGGAAATCGTGTTCAGCACGACGCCCTTGCGCCCGTAGTACAGCGTCGCGAAGTACATCTGATCCCACATCTTCTCGATGTCGGTCACCAGTTGCCCTTCGAGAAAACGCGCGAGATGCTTTTCGACGATGAACGCGCCGATCTCGCCGCCGGTCGTCACCGCGAAGCCCACGGTGCCGTCGCTCGCTTCGATCTCGACGACCAGCGTGCCGAGCACATTGATGCCGAACGACTGACGGCTCTGGCGGTACTCGGGATAACGCGCCATCGGCGTCGCGATGTGATCGTCGATCCAGTGTCCGCCGGCCTGGTCGTGATAGTCCGCGCCACCGCCGCGAACGATGAAGGCACGCACGTGCCGGATGGTAGGCATGGCCATGAAAGGGCTCCGGGAGAGAGGCGTCGAAGCGGCTCGACAACTCGCGTTCGACGCGTGTGCAATACGCTGCGGGATGTGAGCACTGCGTGAGCAATGCGCGAGCAGCGCGCTCAATAGGTGGCGCGGCCGCCCGACAGGTCGAATACCGAGCCGGTGCTGAACGCGCAGTCTTCGGAAGACAGCCACAGGATCAGCGACGCCGCTTCTTCCGGCAGCAGGAAACGGTTCATCGGAATCTTCGACAGCATGTAGTCGATGTGCTGCTGCGACATCGAATCGAAGATTTCGGTCTTGGCCGCGGCCGGCGTGACCGCATTGACGAGGATGTTTCTGGTCGCGAGTTCCTTGCCGAGCGACTTGGTGAGCCCGATCAACCCCGCTTTCGATGCGCTGTAGTGCGAAGCATTCGGATTGCCCTCCTTGCCCGCCACCGACGCAATATTGACGATGCGGCCGTAGCCCTGCTTCAGCATCTGCGGCACGACCGCGCGGCAGGTCAGGTACGGACCGATCAGATTCACGTCGATCACGCGGCGCCACATGTCGGGCGCAAGCTCCCAGGTCGCGCCGTTGCCGCCGGTGATGCCCGCGCAGTTGATCAGCACGTCGATCGAGCCGTGCCCGGCGACCGTTTGCGCGGTGGCCTGCTGAACCGCGGCGTCGTCGGTCAGCTCGACCGTGATGGCGCTGACCTTGCCGAGTTCGCTCAGCTCGCGCTGGCTGCGCGCGAGCCGTTCGCTATCGACGTCCCACAACGCGACCGACGCGCCCGAGCGCAACGCCCGCTGCGCGACCGCGTAGCCGATGCCACGCGCGCCGCCGGTGATGACGACCGTGCGCCCCTCCAGATCGATCCGATTCATTGCTGTGCTCCTGTAGGCCGCCGTGCGGCGTGCCATCGAGTTGTTGTATATCGCTGCAGTCAATATACGGGCGGTGCGATGCGCCAACAATTCGACTATTCGCGGGGGCGATAGCAAAAGTGGATCGGCAGCGGGAGCGAGCGCTAAAGGGAAGCGAAGCGGCTAATCATCGGCAGCGATGAAAAGCATTGAGACATACAGAATGGTCGACACGACGATGATGCCGACGCCGACCAGCACCTTGGTCTGGTCGAAGTTGATCCCGCCGATGATCGCTATGCCGATCCCGAACACCGACGATAACGTGCCGAGCGCGGCGAAGCCCACGTGTATCTTGCTGCGGACCAGCCGTTTGCGCTCCGATTCGGCAGTGGTTTCCGTTTCGCTCTGTTCCATTCCCCGCTCCTTCGCGCGCGACGCGATGACCATCGTGAAACCTGAGCCGCAATGGCCGGCGCGACGTCGAACCGCCGGTTGCGGTTCGACGCCGTGCACCTCGATACGCTTCAGCGTAGTTTATTTAAGCCTTCTCGATCGCCGTTATTTGACGTCCGCGCCATTGCGCGACACCGACGCCGCGATGGCCGAGACGAATACCGCGCGCACCGAATCGCCGACCTTCAGTTTGTCGAGCGTAATGTCCGGCGCCACGTCGAGCGTTTCCGTGCGCGACGGCCCGCGCAGCGTGATCGTGCGCTTCTTGCGATCGATCTTGCGCACCGTCGCGACGACCTCGACGCGCCGCGCCGATGCAACGACACCGTTCGCCGCAGGCTGTGTGACTTCGGTATCGATGCGCTGGCGGATTCCGTTCGGCGCGAGTTTGTCGACGCCGACCAGCACCGCCCTCTTGTACGCAATCGTCACGACGTCGCCGACATGCAGCTTGCTGACGTCGGCGGCTTGCGGATTCACGTCGAAAGTTTCCTCGCCGCCTTGCGGGCCGCGCAGCGTCACACTGTTCGTCGCGGGATCGATCGCGACGACGCGCGCCTGAACGTGCAGCAGCGCGGCGGCGCCAATTGCCCGCTGTTCCGGCGCGGACGCGGCCGCGTTGTCCTGTGCCAGCGCCGGACCCGCCGCGGCGACGCAAACCACCAACGCAACCGCGATCGCCTTCACCTGCATGAGCCCGGAGTCCGTAGAATTACAAGCCATGAAATGCTCCTTTTGATTGCGTCGATGTTACGGCAAATGTTTTGTCGCAGATCGCGTACTACGCTTGGCACCGGCAAGTGCAGTCGCTTCGAATAAAAAGAAAAGCGGACTATTAATCGCTTTTATCGGACGGGGTTACGCTTTTTGAAACCAATGGCGGTTCCTTTCTAATGCGTCGATTTGTCCCGGAGAGCCAATCGCGAAAAGCGCGTGCTTCTCCATGCGATGCAATCGGTATGCGGAGTCGTGGCGGATGAGCTTGCGCAAGGAGCCGCGCGGCTTTGCACATGCGTTCCCGCGAGCGTCAGCGGAGGGGTAGAGAGCTAGCCATAACATATTCCTCGCAACGAGATGGACTACCGGGCGACCCAACGTGAGCGGGTCCGGAAATTGCCGAACGTTATGACTATTTCAAACGGTTTCGGGGATGCTAGCAAACGCGCAAAGGAATGGCAAGACAAGTGGCTGCGCATCGCCATTCCCGATTAATCGGGTTTGCCGCGTCAAATCTTTTATGACGGTGGGCGATTCATTTGCCATAAAAATATGATCGCTGCAATTCGCTGAGCTCAGATGCCCGGCGACGCCGTCCTCGCTCTGACTCTGTCCGGTTGCCTGACAACAGTCGAATCGGCGCATTCGATATGCATTGAAAAGCGGTGGGCGCGCGGCAGATTGGCAATCGCCGAACGACTCCGCACAAACCCTTAATGGATGATACTGAAGCGATTACGCATCGCTGCGCGACGAATACAAAAAATTGTCGTCAATCATTGGAATACTGCGAACACGGCTTTTGATCTGGCGAATTTTGCCGTCAAGGCAACGAAAAAGGACGCCTGAGCCGATGGCCACGGTCACGTGGGCGTCACAGGCACAGCGTTTGCTGAAGCTCGCGTCACCGTCTAACGCACACACATTGGTTTATCGAAAGGACACCACACATGGTCACGACTCGCCCCTGCACCGCCGCCTGCGTCATCGACGGCCTCCTCGTCACGCTGACGTTCTATCCGGACAACGGCGTGTTGCGTATTGCCGATTCGTCCGGCGCCTGTCTAAGAGAAACGCGCTGGCATGGGTCATGGCGCGCTCTGCTCGAGGAGTTCCGCGGCTACTACGAAGCGGCGGAAAACGACGCGGCGCGCGGCGTCGACGATATCGTCGCTCGCCTCGGCGAGCGCTGCGCTGACGCCCAGCGGGAATTGGCATTCGCGTGAAATGGCATGCGCTTGCGATCAAGCGCGTGAAAGGCGGCGGCGGCAGCGCTCGGCACCTGTTCGTTGCCTCGCGATCCGGGGTCGTTCCTGGCGCCCCGCTGCCGCTCGCGAACTCTGGTCATTGACCGAAATAAGTCTTGCACTCCGTGCTGAACGAGCATGACTGGCTGCGCCGGCCTCCCGCTTGCGACTCGCCCGCCGGAACACCACCATACGACGCGTTGCGTATGCCCTGCTCACGCGGGTCCCAGTTCTGACCGAACGACATGTCGGTCGTCGCCTGCGCCGATTCGTCCGCATCGTGCTCCATCATCGCGCGACCCGACACGGCGTGGTCCGCCTGGCCGCTCAACTCCTCCGCGATGGCCGTTCTCGGCGCGAGAAACAGAACGGCGGTCGCGGCAATCATCAATATACGTACTCTCATTTCCGGACTCCTCGAATCCGGCGCAGCAGTGTTCGTCCTCCACAAGAATTGATCCGCGAACAGCCAACCTGCCCAATCGGGCCGAGGAACGGGTCGATGCCAATGCGCTACTGCTGCGACGGGTCACCGAACTAAACAGATGAAGAATTACCGCGCTTGCAACCGATACTCGACGCGTTCCCGAGCGTCGGCGGAATCGGCGTGCACAAGGCGGCTGTAAGTCTGCATTCGCAGCTTGTCGTCCTTCTTTTATAGTTCGCGCACCCCGGAATTCAATCCCAGGAGCTTCCAGCAGTGTCGCCAATCGTCCACACCGTTCGATAAACCGCATTCACCGACAAATTCAACGTGAACTAAGCGTGCTTTGCTCGCGCATTGCGCTATCATGTTGCTACAACGCACAAAAAGCGAACCCGCACATCGACGAAAGTCCGGTGAAAGACGGACAGCGTGGAATGACTCCATCCATTCGCAATCATTGCATCGAGACACAGAGTTTTTCATAGCGAACGTCAGGCTTACCGGCCTCGTTCGTCGCGTTGCGACATGCTGAAATATTTGCTGATCGAGACTCTCGGTTCGAGGGTCGGTTGTTCCAGCGGCCGTCTTTGTCCGAGGCCGTATTGCAATTCAGGGAGCAACGTTTTTTAACCCGGCACATGGCATTTCCGTCAATCGACAACCCCACCGCGGAGCGGCCCCATTCAGTCGGGCTCGATGCTTCGCAGCTTTTTCCCCGCAATCTGTCTTCGACAGCACGCTGCACGTTTTAGAAGGACGAATATCCTATGGACGAAAGGAAGCGAGATAGCATGATTGCGTATCTCCGCCATCGTATGGAAGAGTTTGGTATCAGACCAGAAGACCTTGCCGCAGCGCTGGCGACCGAGTCATTGGCCAAAAAGGCTGAGCGCTATCGCAATGCGACCGGAGACAGCTGGGACGGCAATGGCGAAATGCCGCAATGGTTGAAGCAGGCTATTAGTGCCGGCCAGAGCATTGAGCATTTCGAATTGGCCGCAAAACCGGCGCCCGCGCCCCAACCGAAAAAACAGGTGGACTGGTCGAATGACCCGTTCGCCGGCACGCGGCTCGGGCGCCCGAATAACCGCTAGGTGCAGGCCGCCGCGCTCGAAGGCGCGGGCAAAATGGCTGCGGCTTCGAAACGAACCGCCGTGCCACGCACCGGTTTTGCGCCACCGCTTGCCACATTTACGGCATTCACCGTATTCCCCGCATTGACGGCATTCGCCGCATCGACGAGATTCGCGTGATTCGAGGCAGGCTGCGCATATTGCGGCAGCTCGATAAGCGCGCTGACCTGCCGGACGATCTGCCAGAAGGTCTTGTCGAAAAGACGGGCCTGCTCGTCAGCGGACCCGTGGCCGCTCGCGAGCGGATCGGTAATAGTCCAATAGACGAACGCCGATGCGCCGGGAAATACCGGCGCGTGCAGTCCGCCGACGAATTCGTCGAGCGCGATCACGATATCCATGCGCGGCGCCCATTCGCCGGTGAATTCGAGCCAGCTTTTAGGGCTCAGCACCGCGCGCCCGGAAATGCCGGGCCGCAATTGCGCGACCGCGAGTGGATGAAGACGCGCGGCCGGTTCAGGGCCCGCGCTGAACGCGTCGAACCGGTGTCCCGCCAGTTCGCGCAGCAAAGCTTCGGCAATGATGCTGCGGATCGAATTATCGCGGCAGAGAAACAACACCTTATATTTTCTGGACACGCTTACCCCGTACCGATGTTTTTTTATTGGCCTCTGGGCGGAATTGTGCCGCTCCAGTCTTGCGCCCCCATGACACTACGGCGTCTTTATTATTTGCGCCTCGGGATTCGCACCAAGTATCTCGACTCACGGGCACAGAGCACAACTTTGCGAACGATGCGCAGTGTACCAGTGTCCGGCCCGCTGTTTCAGCACCCTGTCAATATTTGCCAGATCAACCGACGCTGCCGCCGGCCCGCTGGTCCGGCACGATGGGCCTGGCCCGGTCGCCGTCGGCGGCGGGTCAGAACTTCAGGCTGTTGAGGAACTGAAACCACAGGTTGCCGAGCGCGCCGGCCGGATGCATGTCGCTGACGGTTTCGTCGCGCTTCGCATGGTTCTCGCTTCTGGAAGGCTGCGTGTCGTGTGGGGCGGTTTGCGAGGCCGCGCCGGTGTCTTGCGCGCGGTCCGCCAGTTCGGGCTCGGACGCCTCGGCTTGCGCCGCTTGCGGGCTCTTCGCGGTCTTTCCCGCGCGCTGGGCGTTTTGCGCGGCGTCCGCCTCGTCGCGGCGCGCGGCCTGCAACGCCGCGACGCTGTCGGCGATCTGCGCGGCGCGCTGCGGTTCGCATTGCCGCCCGAGCAGCACGCCGAACAGCACGTCGCGATTGTGGCCCTGGTCGGCGAAGCGGATCGCGATCGACACCATCTCGGCATACGCGGCTTCGTCGGCCGCGCGCGCCGCTGCCTCGCGCTTCGCCTGCGCGCGTTGCCGACGCGTGTGCTGCGCCTCCCACTCGCGCATCTGCTCGGTGTAGACCGCGTCGTAGACGTTGCGCTGCTCGGCATCGGACAGGATCGCGTACGCGTCCCTGATTTCCTGGAACGCCGCGCGCGCCACGTCCTCGGCACCGTGGTTGCGGTCCGGATGCCACTTCATCGCGGCTTTCCGGTAGGCCCGCTTGATTTCGTCGTCGGTGGCGTGCGCGGGCACGCCGAGCGTCTCATACAGGGTTGCCATGCTGGACTCGATCTCGCGAAAAATCACTGCGGGCATCGTAGCATGCTAAAAGCGGCGTCATCGTGACCCGGCCTCCACGCAGGCACGCGCATGCCGGCATTGCCGCGATGGCACGGCGGCAGATCGTCCTCCAACGGCCCACGAAAAAAGGCCCCACCACTTGCGTAGCGAGACCGAGTCCCACGTCTAAGGAGATGTCATGGCGGAGACGAGCCCATCTTACCGTCAGACCCGCACGCGCCCAACCAACGGTTCGCCATATGCTTATCGGCCGCGCGCTCACGTGCATTGCAAAGCGCGCGCCGCGTCGAGCCATGCGACTGCGAGCCATGCGACTGCGAGCCTGGCCTGCGCACCGAGCCCCGCCACCTCCATCGCCGCTGACGGTCGTCCCGCGCGCGTGCTGCACGCGGTCTGAATACTCCCCGGGCACCGTGACGCCGCCGCAATCGCGCGCGGCGCCACGCTTTGCGCCGAGCGACCGTGCGCCACATAACAGACACCGTGCCTCCACGCGAATAGAGTCACCGCACACAGCGACTTCGATCCAATCCGGGCTTCTGATTACCACTCCGGCCCCGCGCTGATCTGCTTTCGACGAAAGATTGGTTCAACCGCTGCGCAGCGCGCCCTACGCTTGACCTGCCCGCCGCTTCACTCACCTATGGCAACGACAGGGCCGCGCCACACGCATTGGTATTCCGCACGACATTCGCGGGCACACAGACAAGTCAAGATCATGAACTCACACATCCGCTACAAGGGCTACGAGGTCGAAGCGGCAACGCAACCGCTCCCCAACGGATTATTCGCCGCCAATCTGACGATCGAGCAGCGCAACGAGAATACGCGCAAGGCTTATTCGTTCGACGCGCTCGACTACTTCTTCGACGAAGAGCATGCGCTCGCCTACGCGTCGGACTGGGGGCGTATGTGGATCGATAATCACCAATAAGGCGATCCCGGAGCGCATCGATGTCGATGACAGCGAGCACGACAAGCGTTGCGCATCGCCCGGCATCGGGTTTGAGGCGGATGTGCCAGAATAGCTGAACCCTTGCGTTCGCTGTCTGCCCGCGTGAGCTGTCCGCTACTTCGACGGATGCAGTCGAAACTCGCGCCGCCCGCGACGCACCCATCGATACGGAGACGCCGGTCATGACATGGACCGTCGACGCACAGCTCGCGCTCAGCGCGACACAAGCGGTCGAGGCGCTGCAATCGGGCCGCCTCAAAGCCACCGACTACGTCGCCACCCTGCTCGCGCGCGCCGCCGCGCTCTCGCACCTGAATGCGCTCACCACGCTCGACTTCCACGGCGCGCTCGCGGCGGCGCAGCGCATCGACGCATTGCCGCCGGCTGAGCGGGCACGTCTGCCGCTCGCCGGTTTGCCGATCGTCGTCAAGGACAACATCAACACCGCAGGTCTACCGACGACGGCCGGCACGCCCGCGCTCGCGGGCTTCGTGCCGAACACCAACGCCCCATCGGTGCAACGCCTCGTCGACGCGGGCGCGATCGTGCTCGGCAAGGCCAACATGCACGAACTCGCGTTCGGCATCACGAGTACCAACCTGTCCGCGCACGCGGGGCCGGTGCGCAATCCGTACGATCCGTCGCTGATACCGGGCGGCTCGTCGGGCGGCACCGCGGTGGCGATCGCCGCGCGCATCGCGCCCGCCGGACTCGGCACCGACACCGGCGGCTCGACCCGCATCCCGGCCGCGCTGACCGGCACCGCAGGTTTGCGTCCATCGGTCGGCAATGGCGGTGCCGAGCGGCGCTATCACGACCCCAACGCGGTGGTGCCGATCAGCCATACGCGCGACACCGTCGGGCCGATGGCACGCAGCGTCGCCGACCTGGCGCTGCTCGACGGCGTGATCACCGGCGACGGCGCGTTGCCTGCGATTGCGCTCGATGGCTTGCGCATCGGCTTGCCCGCGCCGCTGTGGGATGCTCTCGAGCGACAGGTCGAGGACGTCGCGCGCGCCGCACTGCAAAAGCTCGAAGCGGCGGGCGTCACGTTCGTGCCGGTCGCGATGCATGAGCTGGAGTATCTGAACGGGATGGTCGGCGGTCCGCTCGCCATTCACGAAGCGCGCGACGACGTGCTCGCGTGGTTGGTCGCGAATCGGGCGCCGGTGCAAACCGTCGCCGCACTGGCCGTGCGCATCGCGAGCCCGGATGTGCGCGCGATCTACGACGACGTGCTCGCCGACGTGCTCGGCTCGCACTACTCGGCGGCGCTCAACTACTGGCGACCGCGGCTGCGGAACTACGTCGCCGCGACGTTCGCGAATGCCGGTCTCGACGCGTTGCTGTTTCCGACGACGCGGCTCGTCGCGGTACCGATCGACGATCTGAACGGTTCGTCGACGGTCACGATCGACGGCGGTCCACCAATCGATACGATGGAAGCGTTCCTGCGTAATACCGACCCGGCCAGCACGTCCGGCATTCCGGGGCTGTCGCTGCCGGCGGGTATCAGCGCGAGCGGGCTGCCGGTCGGCCTCGAACTCGATGGACCGCTCGGCTCGGACAGGCGCCTGCTGGCCATCGGTGTCGCGTTCGAACAGGTACTGGGAACGTTGCCCGCGCCGGTGCTTTGAAGCCCGTGTTTCACGTGCGCGCCATCAGGTTTGTGCTTTAATGCCTGCGCGTTGCAGCCCGCATTCCGACGCTTTGCCCGCCCGAACCTCCTCTTAAGCGACGATGACGACCCCCGCCACCGCCCTCTCATTTCGCGGCGTCGTACGCCGCGTCGTTCACTTGAGCGCCGTGCTCGCGGTCGCTTTCGCCGCCAGCGCCTGCGCGCGCCTCGCGACGGTCGATTCCAACGCGCTGTGGAAGATCGTCGACATCCGCTGCGTGCCGTCGCAGCAGGCCACGGGCACACCGGGTCAATGCACGGTCGTCGATCTCGACAAACGCTACGTCGTCCTGAAGGACATTCTCGGCCGCTCGCAGTTTCTGCTGATGCCGACCGATCGCATCACCGGCATCGAAAGTCCGCTGATCCTCGCGCCCGATGCGAAGGACTACTGGCGTGACGCGTGGGATTCGCGTCATTACGTGCAGCAAGCGGTCAAACGCGAGTTGCCCGACGATCAGCTCGGCCTCGAAATCAACTCCGAATCTCGTCGCTCGCAAAACCAGCTGCATATCCACATCGATTGCATGCGGCGTGAAGTCAGCGCCGCGCTCGCCGATCACGCTCACGACACGCCCGGCGAGTGGCGTTGGGAGACGCTCGATGGCGAGCGCTACAGGATCATGCGGGTGAACTCGCTGAGCGGCGCCGACAACCCGTTCCGGATCGTCGCCCGCGACAATCCTGATCCGGCGGCGATGGCCACGCAAACCATCCTGGTTACCGGCGCGGGACCGTCCGCGGCTCGGGATGGCTGGCTGATCGTCAACAGCGGTATCGACATCGAAGGCGGCAGCGGCACGGCCGAAGGGCTGCTCGATCACGCGTGCCGCTTCGCGGACGATCATTGAGCGTTTGCCGAACACGCAGAATTGGCCCGCACCAGCATGCGAGCAACGGAGTCATTGCCGGCCCGCGCCGTGCAAAACCAGCAAGGTTACGGTTTTCGGCGGCAGAGTAAGGTGCAATTGGCCGCTCGCATAGTCGGTGTCGTGCAGACGGGATATGGCATTGTCCATGAGTTGCCAGGTCTGGGCTTTGCCTTGAGTCACATCAAAGTTGTTGATCGCAATGGTGGCGTCAGCCGGTTGATCAAGCTGCTTGTTGATCACCACGATGGTCATGACGCGGTCGTGATCACGCACGGCGGCAAAAGACGAGACCCGATCCGGGTCGGGCTGCGTGTCGGCGATGCTGGTGGTGCCAAAGCCCGAGCCCTGGCCATCGTAGTTGCGATAGAGCTTGATCGCCTTGTAGACCGGCATGTCCCGATTCAATGTGCCCCAGCGCGTGGCAATGTCCAACCCTTCCCGGCCAAAGATGCCCAGCACGTCGGCCTGGGCCGTGGCGCCGTTCATGGTCGTATCGCCGCCCCAACTGTATTCCGTCAGCGCGATCGGCGTACCAGCGTAGTAATAGCTGTCGACCCACCGCCGCATCAACGGAATCAGGGCCACCACGCCATTGATCCAGGTCGGATCCTTGTAGCTCGTATCCCACAGGTCGCGCGTGGAGCGGTTACGGGCGAGTTCAATGGCAGGCGTTTCAGCCGTGGCCGCATTCTGGTTTTCCTTGAATTCTCCGCCCTGCGGGTAAAAGTGCAGGCTGAAAACGTCGACAGGGCGGCCGGCCTGCTTCCATTGCGTGAGCAGCCATGGGACGTAGTCCATGCCTCGCGTTTCGTTTTCCCTGTCCGGCGGATTGCCCTGACCGTGCGCGGCGAAGTACTGTTGATCGAAACCGCTAAAACGATACCCGGTCCAACCCCACTCTTCCGGCGCCACGACGCGCGCGCCCGGGTCTGCCGCCTTCACGGCGTGCGAATAGGCGATCACCTTGTTCGCTACCTCGCTGGCATGGGCGCCGATGGGATGCATGTCGCGATGGTTGAGTTGCCACAGACTCGGCTCATTGTCCATCAGGTAGTAATGCGCACCGTCCGAGCCGGCACTACCGGATCCACGCATGAGTTGCCTGACGCGCTCCTGCTGGCTCTGCGGATCGTCCAGCAACGAAGCATCGTCCGGGTCGTTCCTGATAGGGGTGCCGTCGGGTGCGATGCCGTTGCCCGCGTCAGACAAACCGTGAGCGTCGACACTCTGCTGCTTGCCGTACTTGCTGACCGAAAAACTGACGAGCGGCTTACCGTCCTTATCGAGTCGCGCTACCCTGCCGATCATCGGGATGGTCAGCATCGGTAAAGCGTGTCCGTCACGGGTAAGCGCCGCGAAACGGTCGTTATATTGGTAGATGTCCTTTGGATCGGTCGGCAGGCTTTCGAAAAACCAGTCCTGGCCCGTGTTGTGAGCGTCGACCCGCCAGTTGTAAGCCGAAGCGGTGTTGCCGCCCGAGCGGTTGATCGGCACGCGCAGATCCCGCAGGATTTCCGCCGTCCCGAAGTTCAAGCCATAGATGAGCGGGCTGATTGGATGCCGGTTGGCCGCGGCATCCACCGTAATGATCACCGGCAGCGGCGCAGCCATGGGCAGATCGGCGTAGAGCAGCGCGCCCGCCCCTAGCATCATCGCCATCAAGCTATGGCAGTTAAAGTGTGCTGGCTTCGACATGCGGAGTCCGTGAGTCTATGGCGCTGGATTTCGGCACGACGACCGTATCTTCCGCTTCGAGCGGCGACTGCAGATCCCGTTCGTCCAATTCCCAAACGACGAGCCTGGGCGGCGTCTGAGCATAAGCCGGACTCGCGAAATAGGCGCGCGCCGAGCCGCCGAACTTGCCGCCCTCGCGTGCGAAATTACCCACGCCTGTTCCGAGTGCCAAAGCGAGCTGAGGCACGAAATCGGACGTCGTCGAATAAGAAGTGCCGATCACGGCGATGCCAGGCAGATCGGCATCGCCGAACAGATCGTCGGCTGACGCGGCCGCCTGAGCCTGAGGAATGTAGTCACGGCTGGCCGCAATCTCAGGCCTCGGCTGCCAGGACGGCGGCAAATCATCCAGGCCGGCCAGACGCACAAGATCGCCGGGCCGCCGGCCGGGAGGCTTGTCTGTGACGCGATAGTCGGGCTTGCTCGAACCCAGCGGGACCCCCATCGCACGGATGCGCTGCGCCACGGCCTGCGCCGCGGCACCCGCGCCGTCCTCGGTCCAGTGCGTGTCAGTCCGAAAAAAAGCGCCGCCCGGCGCGCCACGCAGCGCCGGACTTAGATCCAGCACCTGCACGCCGTCAGCGGTCAGACGCGAGGTCCACTCAGCGAGACGCGCACCCAACGAAACCGGTCGATACAGACTGCACAGATGTTGCGGCTCGATACGCGACTTGTCGGGCACCACGACGACCAGCAACGCGATACCGTGCCTCGCCAGCTCGCGCCGCACGGCGGCCACCGTGTCCGCGCGCGTGGCGAGATGACTGTCGCTATCGGCATACACGCTGAGTTCGTCGCGCAGGAACAACCAGCCCGGGCAGCCCTGCCGCACGCGCGGGCCCAGATCGTGCAGCGTCAGCCAGCCCAGCGCGCGCTGCGCGCGCGCCGCGTCGGCGGCGATCGGCGTATCGGCCATGCGATTGGCGAGTTCTTTCGATACCGCACCGTCCAGAATGCCGGCCCGGGTCACGGCATGAGGCAACACCGATTCGGTCGTCGACGCGAACCTGAGATTGGAAAGCAGGCCCGCGAACAGGAAGACCATCAGGATGACGGCAGCGATCTTGCTGGCGCGCGAGGCGGGTAATTGAGGTAGCGGCTTGGGATCTTCCATGGCGTCAGAACTGGAAGTAGAGGAAAGGCACCGCGCCGCGCGCGACGATCAGACCGAACGACAACAGAAAACCCGCTAGCGGCCACCCCGCCTGCCATACCTGCCGCAGCGCCGTGTCGGGAAGGCTATCCCAACGCTGTTGCCAGAGCGGCAGCAGCACGCACACGATGCCCAACCCGGCAGCCAGAGCGTGCACGGGCCGCAGCAGCACGAGCGTCGCGTCGCTCAAGCCGATGCCATTCAAACCGAACTGGCCGCGATACATGGCGAGCGCGGCAGGGAAACCCGCCGCGCGAAACAGTGTCCACGCGAGCATGACGAAAACCAGCGTCAGCACGTGCGATAACCAGGACGGCATGGTCGGCATATCGAACCGGCGCCAGAGGCGCGCGACCATCAGGGCGATGCCATGAACGAGGCCCCACAGCAGGAAGTTCCAGCTATCGCCGCCGTGCCACAGGCCGGCGATCGCCATGGTCAGCAACAGATTGCGGCAGGCTTGCCACTCACCGTGGCGGTTGCCGCCCAGCGGGATGTACAGGTAATCGCGTATCCAGCTCGACAACGACAGGTGCCAACGGCGCCAGAAATCCTGAATGCTGCTGGCAAGGTACGGATGGTTGAAGTTCTCGGGAAAGCGAAAGCCCAGCATCTGCCCCAACCCGATGGCCATGGCGCTGTAGCCCGCGAAATCGAAGAACAACTGCAGCGTGTAGAAACCGCAGCCCAGCCAGGCGTCGGCCAGCGTGGGCGCGTGCAACGAGAAGATCGCGTCGACCATCGGCGAGAGTGTGTCGGCCACCAGCACCTTCATGCTCATGCCCACCATGAGCCGCCTTGCGCCGGCTGCAAAACCGTCCCAGTCGACCTCGCGCGACACCAGCTCGCGCCTCACCCACGCATAGCGAATGATCGGCCCCGCGATCAGATGCACGAACATCCCCTGATAGGCGCCGTAACGGATCATGCTGCGATCGGCCGCCACCGTGCCGCGCTGCACGTCGATCAGATAGGAGATGGATTGCAGCACGATGAACGAAAGCCCGATGGGCAGCACGACGTGTCGCCAGGGGATGGACCCTGCATGGCCTGCCCCCAGCACACTGTCGAGACTATCGACCACGATGTTGGCGTACTTGTACCAGCCCAATATCAGGACGTTGACGACGATGAACACGGCCAGCCAGCCACCGCGTGCACGCTGGCTCGGCGCCCTGTCTATGACCATGCCGCCGAACCAGCCCCAGAAGGTCAGCGCGATGAACAGCAGCAGAAAGACGGGGCTCCACCAGCCGTAGAAGAGCCAGCTGCAACACAGCAGCACGCCATTGCGCCAACGCGCGGGCAACGCGACGTAGATCGCCAGAAAGGCCGGCAGAAACAGCGTCAGGAATTCGAGGGACGCGAAAACCATGCATCGTTCTCAATCGAAAAAGATATCTGGACCGACGCGCCATCGCGAAACACACCGAACCCCGCTCTGCCCGTCGTAACCAGATGAAAAACGGGGAACAGCCGGAAATCGGCGATGAGCGGCGTCGCTTTCAAGGAGGAGGCGCAAATGCGATCAGTGGCTCACCGCGTCGTTCGCCATGAAGATGCGCGAATGCGCCCCGCCCGGCACGAGCAACACCGTATAACGCTGCCCCGCCGCGAGCGTACCCAGGCTGAGCGGCTGCCCCACAGGCTGGCCGCCGCAGACCAGCTGCACCGAGAGGGCGACCGGGTTGACCTGGCGCCGCCTGGCTTGTCCCACAGCCACGCCGTCGAGCAGCACGATGTCGCGACCCGGCACTTTCAGCGTGGGTGTCGCGCAGCCAGCGTCGAGGTTGTAGAAAGCCACCGAAGCTTTGAGCGCATTGAAGTCGTCGGGTTTTTCGCGGACCGTCACCGTATGCAGGCCACCCGCTTTATCCGCGCCATCGAGCGCAACGATGCTGACGAACTCGCCAGGCTGCACCGTCGCCGATACGTCCTGGTGCGCGCTACCGGCTCTCAGTGTGCCGCCCACCGGTTTGCCGGCGGCGATCGGAAGGAAGTGAGTGGCCGGGTTCGCGGCGTCGAGCGTCAGACGCGCTTTCGACCCCGCCGCGCTCACGTCGACCGGACCCGAACCGCCATCGACAAAACGCACGAACGACGAGTCCTCCGCGGGACCGCTCGGGTATAGCGGAATTTCTGCGGCCATGGCCGGCTGCACGGACAAACCGAGACCGGACAGAGCGAAGCCGGACAACAACAGGGAGGAGAGGAAATTTTTCATTCTTTTCTCAAACGGGAAACCTGGGCAGGCGCAGCTCGAAGCCCGGCGCGTCATTTCTGCGGAACGACAGGCAGCTTGACCAGCGCCTTCATGATGTCCGTGCCCCAGTACTTGTAGCCGGTCGTCGTCAAATGCTGACCATCGACCGTCGCCCATTCGCCCGGCCTGGAAAACGTGAGCGAGTCGATGTACTGACACGGCGCGACATTGGCGGCGAGGAAAGACGACAGCTGCTTCACACGGGCGAAGCTCTTCTGATACTTGCCGCCCTCGGTGCCCCAGACCGGCCCTACCCAGACGCAAGCCGTCTTGTTGGCGGCCAGGTCTTGCGTCAGCGCCGTGACCTGCTGCCAGGCCCAGGCCTTCGGGAAATCGTCCTTGCCGTATCCGCCGATCGTGTCGCCCTGGACGATGATGACGAGCTTGGCCTTGTTCGCGGCGATCAATTGATCGACGGGTTGGGTCTTCGCGTTGTGGTCGATGACCAGGGGCGCCTTGCCGTTACGCTCGGCGCCACCGCATGTGCCGGGCACGGACTTCACCCAATCGCCGGGAATACTGCCGCAGACGCCGTAGGTATGCACCTGCGCGCCAGCGGCGATCAACTGATCCTGCAACGTATCGATGAGATAACCGGGTTCGCTCAGATGGCTATCGCCGACTATGAGAATGCTGAGACCAGCAAGTACGGAAGCAAGCATGACTCTTCGACTCCTGAAAAATAATCAATGTCCGATCGATCAGTATGGCGGGCTACTGATCGCTGTAATGCGACTGGTAAGGGATGACCGGCATATCGAGCGCCTTCGTCTGTGGCGCAAGGGTATAGCGCAGATACAGGCCCGCCGCCCACTGCCGGTAGCTGGACGCGTTGTTGGCGCCCACCGAGGCTCCGCCAGTCAGATGATTGGTGAAACGGTATTCGGCCGTAGCCAGCAGGTTGTAGCCGAAGCCGGTCGAGGACTGGTCGGGATGGATCGCGCCGTCGGCGAGGCCAATCATCGAAGCCGCTGAGACTGCTGCGGCCTGCAACCCGCTGTCGGTCGGGAAATACGGCGAGCCGGCCTGGTGGTAGTACTGCACACCGACGGCCCCTTGCAGCTTGTAGGTCCAGCGCTCCGAACGCTGCGCCCACGTGAGCGGCAGGTTGAACGCATAGAACCGCTGCGGGCTGAAGTAGCCGCCGTTGCCGTAGGTGAAGTTGTTCGCGTTGTGGTCGTAGATCATGCCGCTCAGGTTCACGCCCGCGCTCAGCATGCTGTTTTCCGTGCGCAGCAGGTACCAGTACGTCCCGGCGCCGACCTCGGCACCGACGTTGGACTGGACGTTATGACCGTCCAGGTATTTCGCGGAACCGTAGCCGTAGACGCCGTAGTCCTGATTGTCGAGGCCGATCGCACCATGCACGCCGGTGGCAGTCACGCCACCCCAGCTCAAGCCGGATCGCGAATCGGTCGAGCCAGCAAAAGACGTGATGCTATCCGTCACGGCGCGGCGCGACACGCCCACGTTGAACCAACTGCCCTGCCCGGCATCGATGGAGTTCCTGAACATCACGCCGCCAACGACATTGGTGTACTTGAAACCCAAAGGCGTGGTGCCGATGTCGGCCATCCAGTTCCCAGTCTCGTAGCCGAGACCCAGACCGACGCCGTAGGCGGTCTGTTTGCCCGGTGCGGCGACCTTGCCGGCCTGCTGCGCCCGGGTGGCGGCCGGGCCGCCGCCGAACTGACTGGCGCTGAAGACGTCGGTACCCAACGTGCCGCCCTCGAGTTCAACCGGCGTCACGCGAATGGAAAGCTTGCCGTTGTCGACCGGCAGCACCCCTTCCAGAGCTTGCTGCACGCTCGTCAACTGACCCGTACCGGGTGCTGCGTTGTTCGACGAGACGAACAGCCCACCCCTGACTTCCGGTGAACGCTGCGCCCGGAGGTCGCTGAGTTCATTACGCATTTCCTCGAGCGACGGCGAACCGTCCTGAGGCTCGCTCACCGCGACCGTGTCTTGCGGCGCCAGGCCGCCGACCGGCGTGCCCGCCACGGTTGGCAGAGCGGATGGACCAGAGGACGAGCGCTCGCGCGCAGCCGTGGATGTCACGGTCGAGGCAGTCGCGCTCGCCGCGCTCGCCGCGCTCGCCGCGCTCGCCGCGGTAGCAGCCGGAGCGGCAGCGGGCCCGAAACCAGGCTTCTGGTTCGCCAGCACGCTATCCGGCGCCGCGGGTTGCGGGGCGAACGTTTCGGCAGCGGGCAGGCGACGGTGGCGGACCTGACGACGATGACCGTCGTCGTCGTGGACGAAGGGATTGCCCGCCACGTGGACGTCTTGCGCCTTCACGCCGAGCCGCTTTTCCTTGGCGTCAATGGCGGATTCCAGCAGCGACTGCGCTTCGCGGGTCTTGCCCTGCATGACGTAAATGCGCGCGGCGCCGGCCAGCACGTCGGGATCGTTGGGCGCCTTCGCAACGGCCTCTTTCAATGCCGCATCGGCAACGCTGTTCTTGCCGGCCTGCACTGCCGCCATCGCGACGCCCAGTTGCAAACCCGGATTGTTGGGGTCGTTGACGAGCGCCTTCTGGTAAAGCGACAGTGCCTGGTCATACTTGTCATCGGCGGCGTACATGCGCGCGAGCGCGGCCGTGGCGAGGCTGTCGTTGGGCCGCTTCGCGAGGATCGGCGCCAGCGTGTCGTAGGCCTGCGCGAGGTCACCTTGCTGACGTTGCTGGTCAGCCAGTCGCACGGTGTAGAGGTAGTTCAGTTCGTCCAGTTGCCGGCGCTGGTCCGCGGTCAGCGTCTGGCCGTGCAACTCGCGCATCGCGAGCCCGGCCTGGACATACTGGTTGGTCTTGAGCAACAGGCCCAGATAAGCCAGTTGCACATCCGGGCCGCTGCCCTTCAGACCGTTAGGCATCAGCCCGTGCATCAGGCTCATGGCGCGCGGCGTGTTGCCCGCGTCGACATACGCCTGCGCCAACGCGCCCACCTTGGCCGGGTCTTGACCCGCTGCGGGTTCGAGCCGCGCCAGCACACTGCGCGCATCCTCCAGATTGCCTTCGAGCGCCGTTTGCGAGGCTTGCGCCACGACCATCTGAAAATCGATCTGCTGCGCCGTCGCAACCATGTTCGGCGTGCGCGAGGCGGTGGAGATGCGCGTCATCGTGTCCTGCGCGCGCGTCCAGTCGCCCATCTGCATGGCCAGCAGCGCGCTCGCATAGAGCGCTTCGGGATTGTCCGGGTTCGTGACGAGCAGACCGTCGACGAGTTGCTTCGCTTCGTCGGCATGACCCTGTTTGAGATCGTAGCGCGCCAGTTCCAGACGAATCCACGGGTTGTCGGGCGCGCTGCGCTGGGCGTCTTCCAGAATGTGCCGGGCCGCTCTCAGATCGCCACGCTGCGCGGCGGCATCGGCCCGAGCGGCGGCGACGGCGGCGCGCAGCCGATCGAGCCCGCCGATGCCGGCCTTCTGTTCGGGTGACATGCCGTCGATCAACTTCTGGGCCTCATCGGCGCGTCCCGTCTGCGCCAGGATATCGATGAGGCCGCTCGCCGCCTCGCGGTTATCGGGGCTTGTCGCCAGCACGTCGCGGTAGCCCTTTTCAGCACGCGTCAGATCGCCCTGCGCCGCATCCAACCGGGCCGACGCATTGCGCCCGCCCGGCTCGGCTGGATCCAGCCGCAGCGCCTGATCGAGTTCGCGTCGCGCGGCGGCGAAGTCGCCCACGTTTTGCGCGCCCTCGGCCTGGCTCACCAGCAGCCAGTAGCGCGCGGAATTGAGGGCCTTGGCCCAGTTCGCGCCCGCGCCCGGACGCGACACCGCCCGCGACAGCAGCGTCTGCGCCTGCGCCAGGTCGCCTTGCTGCATGCGCACGAGGCCCAGTCCCCCCAGCGCATCCGTGCTGTCGGGTTTGTCACGCAGCACAGCGGAAAAGGACTGCTCTGCCGTGGTGATGTCGCCTGACTTGAACGCGGCGAAACCGCGTGTCAGTCGTGCATCCACGACCGGACCGGCCGGTGCGAGCGGATGCGGCGCCAGCATCTGATGGCGTATTTCGTCGTCGTCCGGATGCAGCTTCAGATAGTCTTCAAACCACGATCTGTTTTTCGGCGTGGGCGTGACCCAAGTCAGCACGGAGCGCCAGACTTCCGTCGCTTCGCCGCCGATGTCCGGACGAGCGGCAAGCTTTTCCAGAAGGGCGACACCCGCCGCGCGATCCTGTTCGTCGCGCACCATATGCTGGGCCAGCGGCAACATGGTGTTCGGATCGTTCGGCGTCTCGGCATTCAGGCGCTCGAGGCCCTGGATGGCCTGATCCACACCGCCATCCGTATAGCCGAGATAGCTGTAATACTCTCGCGCCACACTGCCCTGCGGCGCTTTACCGCCCAAGGCCTTGTTATATTCGGCGATGGCCGCCAGCAACGCGGCCTGATCCTTCTGGTTGACGGCGTCTTGCGCCATCTGGCGCGCCTTGGCGAACGTGGACTTACCCGGTTCGACCGCGAGGCGCAAGCTCTGCTCGAGCAGCGGCACGAAGCGGCTGCCCGGCGCGGCCGCACGAAGTCTGGCCAGATACCCGTTCGCCGCCGCGAACTGCTGCTTGCCGACGGCGATCGTGCCCATCCCATACAGCGCCTCGGGCTGCTTCGGGTCGCTCAGCAGCAGTTTCGACCAGGACTGCGCGGCCAGATCGGGCTTGTCATGCGTTTGCCAGTAGCGGCCCTGTTCCAGCAGCATGTTGGACGTAGCATCCTGCGCCCAGCCCGGGTGGCCGACCGATGCGACCATCAGTCCGAGAATCCAGGCCCGGTTGCGGCTGCGTCTGACTGACATGACTTTCCTTGCTTATGATTGTTGCTGCCGCGATGCCCGCAGCCGCTCACGGGCTTCAGCGTCGCGCCGGGCCTGGCGGCGCCGCAAGAACGAAAACAGACCAACCGCGATCAGCACGAGCGCGATGATGCCCAGCGCCTTCAGCACCCACGCGAGCGACAGGCCGAATGAAGCCAGCCACCAGTCGAGGCCGCGCCAGATGCCGAGATGCCCGACGTAGTAGGTATGCTCGCTCACGAGCGAATCGACTTCCGTGCCGCGGATGGACACGAGGCTTCCCTGGATGGGCTGCTTGCCGGAGTTCGGCGCATCCAGCAACGCGGAGACCGCATCCGTCAGGCCGTCGGGCTGATTGCTGGCCAGCATGACCACGCTGCGGCCCGGTTGCTTCGGCGATTCGAAGCCTGCGAGCACGGCGCTCACGCCCGGCCCTGACCAGGCCAGCGACAGGCGGCGGGGTTCGGCGTCGAGGCGCGGGTTGGCATGGAACCAGCCCAGCACGCGACCCGGCAGATCCGATACGGCGAACTGCGCGCTGTGGTCATACGCCGCGGGCATGGTCCGCGCCCAGTCCTTGAGCCAGGCTTGATCCGCACCCGAGGCGATCACGAGCAGATCCTTGTCGGACGGCATCGCGTCGATGCGCTGACCGCGCAGCACGGTGACGCCGCGCGCCGGATAGCCGGTCGAATCGCCCATGCGGCCCATCACCGCCAGATACGTGCTGTATTCCGGTGTGCCCGCGTTGGGGCCCAATACGACGTCCGTTCCGGACAGGTCGGCCATGCGCGTGAACGGGAAGCCCGCCTGGGCGAACGAGGCCAGGTTCGGCATGGCGATGTAGTGCGGATACTGCGACAGATCGATCGTCGATTCGGGATCGACCGCGCCGCGCACGTTGTCGATGATGATGTCCCGGCACTCGCCCTGCTTGATGTAGTCGTACATGTAGCGGAACTGCAACTGGGTATTCGGCTGCAACAGCGCCTCCAGCGGCACGTCCAGTTTCGCCTGGCGCGGCAGGCTGCTGTCGGGCAAAACTTCACCCCGCAGCTTGCTGCCGCCCTCGAGCCGTTCGAGCGAGAGCAGCGGAATCGACTTCATGAACTGGTCACTGACGCTGAACAGCAGCGACGAATTGACCATATAAGGCTGCGGCGTATAGCGGTAATGCAGGTCGATCGGCACGTTGGGCGCGTGCCAGCCGAACAGGTCGGGCGGCACGCGCATATTGATGCGGATCAGATCGGGGCTGTAGCCCGACACCTGCAATTGTTTGGCGTCGACGAGTTCGCCCAACGACATCGGACGGTCGGTGCGCAGCCAGCGCGGCGCATCGTACGGCTTGCGCGGCGCGAGCTCGGCGAACCGCGCGATGAGCGCGCTCGAACCCGACAGCGTCTGGCTGCCCGTGACCAGCGTGTCGGCGGCCTGCTTGAGTTCCTTGCCGTCACGGCCCATCACCAGCAACAGCTTGCCGTTGGGATCGTTGGGGTTGGTCACGACGGCGAGAGTCGGACCTTGCAGCGGCGAGCCCGCCAGGCTCGCTTGCGCCGCGCTGTCGACGATGACGACCGCGTTGCCCCTGGCAGGCACGGTAGAGATCGATACCGGGAATTGCGCGCCGCGATAGGTCGCCAATGCGCCGAACCACGACGACACGGCGCCGGCCGCTTCCAGCGCGGCCGTATCAGGATTGCCGGCGAACACGAACGGCAGGTTCAACCGGCGAATATCGTGCTCGTCGAAGAAGGGTCGCGGCAGGCGAGCCAGCTCGCTGGCCTGCGCCAGCGGCTGGGTGTCGATGCTCAGCGTACTGTCGTTGCTGATGTTGGCCCACAGGCTCGAATGCAGCGGGTCTTCGCACTGGTTGGTGTAGTGGCCGATCAGTTGCAGACGCAGCTTGCTGTTCGCGGTGAACAGATACGGCGGCAGCGTGATAGTGCGCTGCAGGTTGGTGCCGGAGGTGTTTTTGGGCACGTCGATCGACGCCGCCACCTGATCGTTGACCAGCACATTGATGTGCGACAGATCGGGCAGCAGCGCCGGCGAATAGGCATAGCGCAGGTTCAGTCGCGCACCTGTGACGACCCGATCGTCGCGCACGCCGACCGGCAGCGTATTGCTGCCGTCGACGCCGCGCAGGTTGAGCGCGTATTGCGCGCCGAGTTGCTGCAGCGAATAGGTCACCGTCGAAGAAGCCGCGGTAGCGGCTCCGGCGTCCGGCGCGGACTGCAGCGGCGCCGCGTTGCTATCTCCCGTTGCCGGCCGCGCGACCGGGTTGGCCGCGCCGCCGGCCGAAGCCGGCGCGTCCTGCCGCGCAGCGGCGGCAGCCGCCGCTGGTTGCGCGGCCTGGGTTACCGTCGATGTGACAAACACACAACCGAGCAACAGTGCCGGCCATACTGGTTGCGCAGTCATGCAACGCGCAAGGCGTGCCCGGGAGATGTCAGGCCGTCTTCTAAACATGAGAACCTCTTCGTCCTTCTTCACGTTGCGATGTCTGGGGAATATCCAGGTCTAATCGATTCAGGGCACGCCGGTGCAGAAACACGCCGCCGAGCAAACCTATGAGCGCGACGCTGGCGAGCGTCGCCACGAGCAGCAGCAGGATGTGGCTCGCGAAGAACCATTCGAGCGCGAGCCCAGGCGGCAAGGACCCGATGAAATAGCTTTGATCGTTGCTCAGCGTGGTGAGCGTGCCGTCATGCACGACCACGAGGCTGCCGCTGATCTTGTGGTCCGGACGCTTGCTGATGAGGTAGCGGTTGGCTTGCAGCACGTCCACGACAGTGTCGAGACCGTCCGGCGTATTGCCCGCTACGACCACCGCGCTGCGGCCGCGCGCCAGCGGCGACTCGAGTCCCGCCAACATGCCGTCATGGTCGTCGCTGCTATACAGTGCGGCGATGGCGGCCTCGCGTTCAGCCTGCGCATGCCCACCCGTCAGCTTTTCCCACCACGCGGCGATCCAGCGGTTCGATGAAGCAACCGGAGCGAAGAAGCCGCGCGGCAGATCATCACGCCATGCTTTGAGCAAGGGCTGGTTATCGCCCGACGCCAGCACGAGCAGGTCCTTGCGACGCAGCGCGTCAACCTGCGCTGGATCGCCCACCGTCATGCCCAGCACCGGATAACCCGTGGTTTGACCCATGCTGCCCATCAGCGTCAGGTAAGCGGAATAGTCGCCAGCGACCGGCTGTGCGGGCAGGATCACCGCCGTCCCGGACAGATCGGCCATCCGCGTGAACGGAAAGCCTGCGTCTGCGAAGGCGCGCAGATCCGGCATGGCTGCGTAACGCGGCAGTTGGGAAATGTCGATCGTCGAAGTCGGATCGATGGCGCTCAGGAGCGGGCCGCCGGGCACGTCCTCGACGTGGTCTTGCGGCGCCACGGACTCGTAGCGATAGTCGAATTGCAGCGTCGTCAACGTCGGCAGCAGATAGGTCGGAACGCGTATCACCGCATAACCGTCCGACGCGTCGCCTGTCAGCGGCAAGGTCTGCAGGGGCGTGTTGCCGGCCAGCACACCGAGCTCCGAGCGCGTTGACTCCGGACGGGCCGTATAACGGTAATGCAGGTTCAGCACCGCGCCGCTGTTGTCAAAACCGAACAGACCCGGCGGCAGACGCAGGTCCACATTGATCGCCCCAGGGCGAAAGCCCTGCACCGTCAAGCGGTCCGCCGCTAGCATCTCGCCCAACTGCACCGGGCGGTCACCCGGCAGCCAGTTGGGTGCGTCATAAGGCTTGCGCGGCACAACGGAAACCGGGGCGTCGATCTTGACCCGAGAGCCCGACAGCGTCTTCGCGCCAAGCACCAGCGCGGTCGCGGCCTCGCGGATCTGCGCGTCGTTGCGGCCCATGACCAGCAGCAGCTTGCCGTTAGCGTCATTGGGGTTGGGCACGATGGCCAGCATCGGCCCTTCCACCGCAGGCAGGGTCAAGCCCGGCACCTCGCCCGGCAGCGCGAGCACCACCGCATGTCCATGCGCGGGTATCGCACCCAGGCTCGCGGAGAAGTGCGCACCGCGATAGCCCGCCTGCGCACCCAGCCACGAGGTCACGATACCGGCCGATTCGAGGCGCTGCGCGCGAGGCGCTTGCGGCAGCACGACGGGCAGGTCCACCCTGCGCACATCGCGCACGTCGAGGAACGGCGCGGGCAGTTGCGACAGGTCACTGGACAGGGTCGCCGGAACCACGGTCAGTTCCAGCGCACTGTCCGGCCCGGGCTTCAGCCACAGGTCGGAACTCAGCGGATTGTTGCCCTGATCGCTCGCCTTGCTATGCGCGATCAACTCGAGGGTGAGCTGGTTGAACCCGGACAGCAGCGACACCGGCAGGTCCACACTGATATGCGCCGGCGTCCGCGGTGCCGGTTCGGGCAACGCTACGGTCGCCCCCACAACGCTGTTGAGCAACACCTTGAGATGCGAGAGCGTAGGCAGCAATGTGGACGAGTAACTGTAGTCCAGCACGAGCCGCGCGCTGACCACGCGCTCGTCGCGGCGCAAACCGAAGTCCATGCCCGCATAGGCATCCTCGCCGAGCAAGGTCAATCCCTGCTCCGCGTTTTGCCGCAGCAGCGGGATCCGGTAGGTATACGCGTCGGCCGGCGCCGCCGCGCTGAGTTCCGGGTGCGGGCCTTGGCGCACGGCATCGACCGGGACAGCCGACGCGGCCAGCACGTCGCCCGCTCCGAGCAACAGGACCGAACACAACACCGCGCCCAACCGGCGCGCGCTCGTCAAGGAGCGCAAAAGCGACAGGTAGCCGACACTCACGATTGCTTTGTTCCCAAGTCGCTTGCCGGGTCTGCGGACGAACGGCCAAGGCGCTCACGCCCACCCAGGAACAGATGCCGGAACAACTCCCCGAAGCCGCGCATGCCGATGCCGAGCACCTCAAACAGGCTTCGCAGCGGCCTGTCGGGACGATATCTGCCCCATGAGGCGATCCAGCTGTCGGCGCGCGAAAACGTCGCCCCTATCCAGGCGCGCTCCTGAGCGATCGTCAGGGTCGGAAAACTCACGCCGACGGTGCGTCCGCGGCACACCTGCACTTCGGCCGGGAAAACGTCCTCGTAGTCGTCGCGCAACACCGCCACCGTGATGCGATCGCCGTGCTCCGGCAACGGTGCGCCCTCAGGCAGCACCAGCCCCAGACCACCGTGCGAATAGTCGCTGGTCTGACAGTCGATGCGAGTTCCGTCGGCGTGAATCACGGCGGCCGGCAGTTCGATCTGGACCCGCGGAGCGAGACGCAACTGTCTCGATTCGCTCGCTACGCCCGCGGCCGCGCTGAGGTTCATGATGTTGTAGGTTACCCATACCAGGTTGAACAGAATGCTCGTCGCTTCGGGCCAACCCGGACTGCGGATCAGACCTGCGACACCCACCATGAATCCGCTCAGATTGATGAGCAGCAGAACGATGTAGGGCCGGGCCATCGCCCAGTCGAGGAAGGACTGACGGATCACCCCGCCCTTGGACGTCACGTTGAAGCCTTTGCTGCCTGGAAAGAGTACGGCTTGCAACGCGGGCAGAATCACGTACCAGGCCAGTACCGTTTCGTAGACTTCGCTCCAGAATGAATGTCGGAAACGCCCTTGAATGCGCGAGGCGCCGAGGCTCGAAATGACGAGGTGCGGCACGACATAGGCCAGCACCATCAGCGCGGAAGCATGAAAGACGTGCGCGCCAAAGAACAGATACGCCATCGGTGTGATCAGAAACACGATGCGCGGCAAGCCGAAGAAAAAGTGCATCATCGCGCTCAGGTAACACAGACGCTGTGGCAGTGTTAGCCCTGCGATCAACAGCGGGTTGAAGCGACGGAATATTTCCGCCATGCCTCGTGCCCAGCGTATGCGCTGACCGACGTGACGCCCCAGACTCTCGGTGGCGAGACCCGCTGCCTGAGGGATGGCGAGATAGGCCGTGTTGTAGCCCCTCGTGCTCATCTTGAGCGCGGTGAGCGCATCTTCCGTGACACTTTCCGTCGCCACGCCGCCTACATCCTCCAGCGCCGAACGCCGCAGCACCGCGCAGGAACCGCAGAAAAAAGCGGCATTCCACAAGTCGTTGCCGTTTTGCAGCACGCCGTAAAACAGGTCACTCTCGTTGGGCACCTTGCGGAAGGTTTCGAGGTTGCGCTCGAACGGATCGGGCGAGTAGAAGACGTGCGGCGTCTGCACCATGGCCATCTTCGGATCTTTCAGGAACCAACCCATGCAGACCTGCAGGAACGAGCGCGTGGTGACGTGATCGCAGTCGAACACTGCGATGTACTCGCCGCTCGTCCTGGAGAGTGCCGCGTTGAGATTGCCTGCTTTGGCATGCGCGTTGTCCGGCCGGGTCAGATAATCCACGCCAGCCTGCTCGCAGAATTGCCGGAATTCGTCACGACGGCCGTCGTCCAGCACATACACGCGCAGCTTGTCGGCCGGCCAGTCGAGCAGTGTGGCGGCCAGCACCGACTGCCGCACGACCTGCAGCGGCTCATTGAACGTGGGAATGTACACATCCACCGTCGGCCATGCCGAGCTATCGGCCGGCAATCGCGCAGGCCGGCGATGCAGAGGCCAGAGCGTCTGAAAGTAGCTGCACAACAGCATGAGCACCGCGTACCCTTCGGCCAGCAGCAGAAGGCAGCCAAAGGTCATGTCGAGCGAGGTGGTAAAGGACAGCGTCTGCGTCAGGCGCCAGTACAGGTAGCGCAAGGACATAAACACCGACAATGCCACCAGGGACACCGTGATGATCCTGCCGCGAATGCGGTTCAGCAGAACCGCGACGACCATGCAAAGGATGCCAAACGTCCATTGCTTCGACACGGCCAGATTGACTGTCATGGCAGAAGTGAACAACAGCGCGGCCAATAGCGTCACTGCCAGCCGCAGCCAGTTCGACGCCCATAGCGGTGTCCCCGCTTCCAGAAGTTTGTCGTCCCAACCTCCGGCATGGTCCGTGTTGCGCGTTTGCCGCCGCGGCTCCGTCTTGCTCAGCCTACCTTTGATCTGTGCCATGGAAAGGTCTTCTAGCGCGTGCGCCGGTTCGGCACGACGCGCAGGTTCGCGGCCACCGTGGTTTTAACCAGGCCGTCATTGACGGAAAAGACTGTGACGAAGTTCATGACGTCTGGCGTTGCGGAACACCTTCTTGAGGCTCGCTCCGTTCCCGCAGGCGCGCAAACACGGCGCTCAGAGAATCCGGCTGTTGAGGAGCGGTGACAGGTTCGGGATTGAACTGAAGGACCGGCTGTTCGGGGGCGGCTTGCAATACCGGAAGAGATCCGGACACGGCAGCGGGGACGGCTGGCGCAATCAGCTGCGGCGGCGCGGCGGGGGCCACTTCAGTCACATCGGTGGGAAGAACGGCTTCAGCCTCGCGAGCCGAGTCGTCCCGGGTCGTGTCCCCTGGCGACGACGTGGTCTGCATGGACCAACGCCCACGCGAACCTTGCCCCTGCTCTATTCTTTCTATTTCTTGATAATGCGACGGGCTCACGCCCAACATCTGGAAGAGATTCGAAATGTCTGATGCACTGCTCATACGCCATCCCCGTCGAACTGGCCATATTGTTTGTTGCAGACTGCACCGCGTACCATCGGGCAATCTGCCGTAATTTTTACTTACCGAATAAGGATAACCATTATTCGTTACATCATTGCGTCCGCCATAATAATTCCCAAATCGTGAGGCGGCACCATTGATACACTCGCCCTTTAGAGACCTCTTCAGGAGAGCCGCGCCCAGGTCTTTTTTCAGTCAAGGCAACCGAGGGCCCCGCCGCTGCGGTACGAGCGTGTAACTCATGAGATACCCTTGCGCTCAGGATGAGCGGCGCGTATTGTACAGCGGAATTTAATGCGTGGCCCCCAAATAATTCCAATCTATATATCGGCATTTCCAGAGCAAAGTTAAGCGTTTAAAATGTTAAATATGGTCAGTCAAACGTTTGCTTTTTATTGGGCGCCCGATTATTCCCGAATTTGCGCTGGGAATCGGTTTTGAAAAGCGCGCCGTGGTGTTGCCCTTGAGGTCGTTGTCATGAAATCGCTCTGGATCTGTTCGAGCACTGGCATACGAGGGCCGACGTCGGAAATGTAACGCGGGACCGGTCGATAATTGCGTCGTACGTCTATCAGGACGTGAAGAACGTCAAGGCAAACGACGCTTCGCTGAACAACTGGCCGGTCGACGTTGCGCGCCCGCGCCAGATGGCGTCGCTGTGGACCAACTGGACATGGCATACGGGCGCGCTCACCGGCTTCGGCATCGGCGCGGGCATCCGCTATCAGAGCGCGCTGGCGGGAGCGGCCGACAACTCGCTCACCATCACAAGCTATACGTTGTGAGACGCCGCGCTGCGCTATGACACTCGCAACTGGCGCCTCGCACTGAATGTGGCGAACGTGTTCGATCCTCGCTACGTGAGCGCTTGCCAATCGTACCCAGCTTGTGTATTCGGCAACGAGCGGACTGTGTTGGCTACTGCGAAATGTGATTGGTGATAAGGCATTTCCAAGCTTCGCAATGGCGGGTATTCGGGACTTGGCTAAACCGATGCGACGCGCTCCAGCATCGCTCGTATTCGCAGCGGTCCAGGCTTCACGCCGAGTTTGTCGGCAAGTTGCACGAGCGGCAGAAAACGCCGCTGCAATTTTTCTGTGTGATTCTGCGCGATGTCCGCTATCCGGTGCTCAAGAAACGGATTGAGTAGGCGCTCGCGTAACTCGACGAGATAGGCGAGAGCCTGCTCGCGCTGACCGAGGACCGCAAATGTCGGGAGCACATCTTCCGCCCAGACAGTTTCCAGGCTGGCGCGTAGTATCGGGTCGTTCATTGCCTGACATACGGTCTCGTCAACCGGTCGGCGGTCCTCTAGCCACCGCTCCGCCAGATAGCTGTGACCGAGATTGAGCAGGAACAACTTCAGGCGCTCGAAGTGCTGCAGATCGTCAGTCAAAACGATGTTTTCATGGGTGCAGGGTAGAACCAGCCCCGGCTGCTGCTCAATCGCCCAGAGCGCATACGGTTCGGCAACGGCGCCCACCGGTTCAATCGCCTGCGAAACGATGCGATCGACGAGCGAATTGGCCCATATGCAACGCGTTCGAAGGTAGATAGTGAACGGCTCCGGCAGCCGCCACTTTACCGCGAGAGTCACGACAAGTTCGCGCAACGTATCGCCGTTATTGACCACGAGTTCGCATGGAAAAAGGGAGAGCGGCGCATCAGGGTTTCGTTCCCAACGGGCATGAAGCAACACCAGCAGCTTGGCCGGAAAGCTCTGTGGCACGCGCTCCGGATGATTCACGAGCGTCGCGGTATCCCGGTCATCCAGCCGGAATCCCCTGTCTCCCGTATTGGAAACAATCACTTCGACGTGCTCTGCCACGGCGTCTCGCACTTGTGCCCAATGAGACTCGGCGTGCCATGCTGCGCGCACCGCGTTGCCGCTCAGCATTTCGTCCACCAGCACTCCGTGACGCATACCTCGAACCCGTACCGGATATCGCCCGCCCTCTGCCAGCGCTGCAATACGCTTCTGACTGGACTCGCTGCTGGTGGTCTGCACGACTGTAATGCCACCGAGCGCGGCACCCCGCGTCATGGCTTCCGAAACAAACAGGTCGACATGCGCCTGAAGAAAGCGGCTAGTGCCGAACTGGAGAATTGGCTGGCTCATGGCAAATATCCGATATGCGTCAGAGTCAGCATTCGATGATGGCTTTCACTACACCTGCGGACGGTTCGAGCAGTTTCGAAAATTCGGCAGGAACATCGGCAAGCTTCATCCGGTGCGTGTTGAGTGCCGCATCGGGCACCTGACCGGCACGCATGGCCCTGAGCACAGTTTCGAAATCTTCCGCAGTCGCATTGCGGCTTCCGATCAAGGTGGCTTCGCGCTTGTGGAACTCCGGATCGGAGAAAGTGATCTTGTCTCTCACCACGGAAATCAACACGTATTTCCCGCCGTGCGCAATAAACTCAAAGCCACGCTCCATGGCAGCCGGATTACCCGTCGCATCGAAGACCACATCGAAGAATTCGCCGTCGGTGAGTTTCGCCAGCTCGTCGACGTCGGTATCACCGATTTGCACAGTAGCCGCCACTTCAATTTTCTCAGCGCAGAAGTCGAGACGATCGAGCCGTGTATCGAGCGCCGTCACCGTGGCCCCGCGCAGACGTGAAAAGATCATTGCGGCCATACCGATCGGACCTGCACCGACTACCAGCACGCGCTGTCCCGCCTGAACGTCCGCGCGACGAACCGCGTGCGCGCCAATGGCGAGAAACTCGATCATTGCCGCCTGATCGAGCGTGATTCCTTCAGCCTTGTGAACGAACTGACGCGGCAAACTTAGATACTCCGTCAATGCGCCATCACGATGCACGCCCAATACCTGAATGTTCACGCAGCAGTTCGTCTTTCCGTTCCTGCAGGCAATGCACTGACCGCATGACAGGTAGGGCATCACGTAGACCGGGTCGCCGGCGTCCAGGCCGGAATCCGTGTCGGCTTCTTCGACCGTCCCTGACAGTTCGTGTCCCATCACGCGGGGGTAGGCGAGAAATGGCTGATTGCCGGTAAAGATGTGCAGGTCGGTGCCGCATACGCCGACGCGTCGAACGCGTAGCAACACTTCGCCGCGATCGCGCGGTGGCCGTGAGCGCGTCTCAGCGCGTAGTACGCCGGGAGTTTCACAAATAATAGTGAGCATGAGGTTTCCTTTTTCAGCTACAGAACCCGCGAAGCCATCGTGCGGTTTCGATGCGAGCCCGGTTAATCTGTTTCTTCATGGCGAGCTCAAACGAGTGCCGTGTCGAGACAACGCTATTCGAGGTAAAAGACCTCTTCCATCTGTGCCCAGTGTTCCGACGGCGCACGACTCACCAACGGTTTCTGGCACGGGCTGCACAGGCTCCACCAACGTTGTGTTTCCGGGTCGCTCGCAATCTCGGCCATATCGCTTTCATAGTCAGTTCCGACGTATTCCCAGTAACCAAACAACAGGTTCTCGGGCTCCCGCAGGAAAATCGAGTAGCGGGTGACATTCGAGCGTTTCAGGCGATCGAGCACCGTCGGCCACACCTGCGCATGCAAGCGTTTGTATTCGTCGATGTGCTGCGGATCGATACCGATGACCATTCCCATTCGTTGCACTACACTCTCCCTATTCTTCGAGCCGAGGCTGGCAGGCGGCCAATGCCCCACACGCGCCGCGAGGTGCCAGAAATGGTGATGTGCGTCGATACGCAGGCTCACTCGACCACCTCGGGCACAGGTGCGGTGTCCGCGATCAGACCGTCCGACTTCAGCTCCTGCCACAATCCGGCAGGCAGCGCCTGCTCAAACCACGCGACGTTCTGCTGGAGTTGTTCGACACTGCGCGCGCCCACCACGCACGACACAACCGCAGGATGCGCAAGCGGAAACTGCAGTGCCGCGGCGGGTAGCGGAACCTCGAATTCGCGGCAAACCTGAGCCAGCCGGTTGACGCGCGACACGACACCGGCGGGGGCGTCCCCGTAATTGAACTTGCCGTTACCTGCCAGCACGCCAGAATTGAACACACCGCCGACCACGATCGAATTCCCATACCGTACACAATTGTCGAGAAACGGCGCGAGACAATCCTGCTCGAGGAGGGTATAGCGGCCCGCCAGTAACGTCACATCGAGCTGTAGCTCCTGCATGGCTTCCTGCGCGACCTGCCACTCGTTCACGCCGAGGCCGATGGCTTTGACCACCCCCGCGTTGCGCAGCGTGTCGAGCGCGCGGAAACCGCCCCCTTCTGTAAGCTGTTTCCAGAATTCGACGTTTGCATCCCCATGTGTCATTCGACCGATGTCATGCACATACAGCAGATCGATCTGCGCAATACCGAGACGCTGCTGGCTGTCTTCGAAAGAGCGCATGACGCCGTCGAAGCTGTAGTCGTAGTGCGGCCGGAAAGGAAGCGGCTCAGCCCAGCCGTCGTCGCCGCATTGAACAGTCGGATCCGGCCGAAGAAGCCTGCCGACTTTCGTACTCAGCACGAACTCGTCGCGTGGCCGCGCTGACAACGCGTTGCCCACGCGGCGTTCCGAAAGCGTGTACCCGTAGAACGGCGCAGTGTCGAAATAGCGCAGACCGAGCGACCATGCTTCGTCCATCACCGCGCGCGCCTGTTCCGGCGGCATCGTGCGATACAAGCCGCCAAGTTGCGAACAGCCCATACCCAGTGCGCTCAGTTGCACCCCGGCACGCGACACCTCACGCAGATCACTTGCTTTCATCAGGAATTCCGTTCCCAGGGATTCGTTGCTGGATGTTCAACGCTTCACAGCGCGTCTTGAGCAGCGCTGGGCTCAAGGGCGGACAACGCCGTCTGGCGTCGTCCGCATCGCACTTCAATACAAGACATTCTTCGCGGCGGGCTGATCGATGTTGTCCTTCTCGACCATCACGACACCGGTATCCAGTTGCTTCGTAACCGGCTTGTGTTCGATGACATCCACCGCCGTTTTGACACCCTTGTAGCCCATCTGATACGAGCCCTGGACAGCGATGGCCTGGATGGTTCCGTCCTTGATGAAGCCCTGGAGGTCCTGGTTGCCGTCAAAGCCGATCGCGACGATCTTGCCGGCTTTCCCGGACTGCGCCAACGCGCGCCCCATCCCCACAGCAGTCGGTTCATTTGCACCGAAGATACCCTTCAGATCCGGATTGGCAGACAGCACGTCGGTCGTCTGATTGAGCGCGGTCGCCATCTGCGACTGCGAGTAGAACGGTCCGACAATCTGCAGCTTCGAGTGCTGCTCGAGATACTTCCGGAACCCACCCACGCGGCCAATCTCGGAACCGGCGCCGGCGACGTACGACATCACAGCGACTTTCCCCGTCTGTCCGACACGGTCGATCATCGCTTTCGCGCACAACTCACCGGCCTTGACGTTATCGGTCGAGAGAAACGACTGGTAATACTGCTTGCCGGAATCGGACACGAGCGAATCGATCAGGACGACCGGAATTTTTGCCTCCCAGGCCTTCTTCATTGCCGGGATCAGTGCGTCGGGATCGGACGGCGCGAGCACGATCGCCGCGACATGCCGGTTCACCGCGTTCTCGACCATATTGACCTCGTCCGCCACGGCTGACTCGGTCGCCGGTCCCTGAAACGTCATCGTGTAGCCGTTCAGCCCTTTCATGCCCTCCGTTGCACCCTTTTGCACGTTCTGCCAGAAATTCGAGTTGGCCGTCTTGACGATCACGGCGATCTCTCCGCCCGCCGCATTCGCGTGCGCCGTCACTGCGGTCAAAAGTGCGGCGGCCAATGCCAGATACATCTTTCTCATGTCTCACTCCTTGGGTTGGTGATTGCACTGCTTTGTTGGACTTCTCGAATGGCTTCATTCGATGTGCTTCATCGACGGTTTCTGACCTGGTCGATCCAGACCGTGCCGAGAATGACCAGTCCGATGATGATTTGCTGGATGAAACTCGATACGCCATTCATGTTCAGGCCATTGCGCAGCACGCCGATCACAAACGCACCGATGGCCGTACCGGAGATCGTGCCTACACCGCCCATCAGGGACGTCCCGCCAATCACGGCGCTGGCGATCGCATCGAGCTCGTACATGACGCCTTCGTTCGGTTGCGCCGTGACGAGGCGCGACATCAGCACACAACCCGTCAGACCGGCGAGCACGCCGGACAGCACATAGGTAAACAAGGTGACGCGGCGGACATTGACGCCGGAGAGCCGCGCGGCTTCGGCATTCGATCCGACTGCGTAGATGTGGCGGCCAAGCGAGGTGCGCGTCAGCATGATCGACACGGCCACCGCCAGCACGACCATGATGATCACGGGATACGGGATCCCCGGAAATACCGTATCGGGGAACCCGTCTGCACCGATATGCGAGATGCGGAACAACGCGCCATTTCCGAGTTCGCCGAACGCGTCGCCGAGTCCCGAAACCGGGCGCGCGCCGGTGATCTGAAGCGCGAGACCACGCGCGACCAGCATCATGCCGAGCGTGGCGATAAAAGGCGGCAGACCCATACGCGTGACGCACAGGCCGTTAACGAATCCGCACAGGCCGCCCACCACGACGCCGCCGAGCATGCCGAGAGGAATCGGCACGCCAGCCTTGACGAGCAACGCGGCGACCACACCAGACAGCGCGAGTACGGAACCCACGGACAGGTCGATTCCGCCCGTAATGATCACGCAGGTTGCCGCCACGCCGAGATAGGCAATCGACGTCACCTGCAAGGCCACTGTCATGCCATTGTCGACCGAGAAGAAAGCGGAACTGGTCAATGAAAAGACGGCCACCAGCATGATCAGACTGCCGAGCGCGGCAAATTTCTGAATCAGGTCGCGACGCCGGAGCTTCGCGCTGGTGTCGACAGTAGTGGTCTGTTCGGATGTTATTTCAAGCATGATTTCGTCCCGATGCGAAGTGCATGATTTCTTCCTGATTGGTGTGGCGCGTCTCCAGGATCGTGGCGATCTGGCCTTCGTGGAATACCGCGACGCGATCGGACATGCCGAGAATTTCAGGCAATTCCGAACTGATCAGCACAACGCCGATGCCCTGCGCGGCGAGCTGGTCCATCAGCGTGTAGATCGCGTATTTCGCGCCGACATCGATCCCGCGCGTGGGCTCGTCGAAAAACAGAATCTTCGATTCGCGAAACAGCCATTTGCCGATGACAACCTTCTGCTGATTGCCGCCGGACAGGTTGCGCGTGAGTTGATGGACGGTCGGCGTGCGGATCCCGAGCGTTTCGACATAACGCTGTGCGATGGCCGCTTCTTCGGCGAAACGAATGAAGCCGGCGCGACCTGACACCGCCTCGATATTGGCCAGCGTGATGTTGGTCGCGACCGGCATCTTCAGCGCGAGGCCGTCGCTCTTGCGGTCTTCCGACAGATACGCGATACCGTGGCGAATTGCATCGATAGGCGAGCGGATCGAGAGGCGCTCGCTCCCCATATGAATCTCGCCGCCGTCCGGTTGGTCAGCGCCGAAAATCGCCCGTGCCACTTCGGTCCGGCCTGCGCCCATCAAACCGGCGAAGCCGAGAATCTCGCCTCGCCTCAGTTCGAACGAAACCGGCCCAAATGCCGGTGCGCGCGACAGATTGTCGACGCGCAGCAGCACGTCCTGCGTCGGAACCGAGCGGCGCGGCGGGTACGCATCGTTCAGCGCCCGGCCGACCATCCGCGCAACGATTTCATCCATGCTGGTCGCCGCGAAATCGTCGGTTGAAATGTGGTGTCCGTCGCGCAGCACCGTCACGCGGTCGACAATCTGCTTCAGTTCATCGAGACGATGAGAGATGTAGACAATGCCGACCCCGCTCTCGCGCAACTCCTTGATGATCCGGAACAGGTGCATGGTTTCGGATTCCGTGAGCGACGAAGTGGGTTCATCCATGATCAGCACCTGGGCGTCGAGCGAGAGCGCCTTGGCGATTTCGACCATCTGTTGCTGGGCGATCGACAGCGTCCCCACCAGCCTCGTGGGCGGCAACGACAATCCAATGCGGGCGAGCGCGCGCTGGGCGTTCCCATTCAGTCGTGCGCGATCGATGAACGGCCCGCGTTTGGGCTCGCGTGCCAGGTAGATGTTTTCCGCAATCGACAGGTGGGGCACCAGGTTCAGTTCCTGGTGAATGATCGCAATGCCTGCTTCCTGTGCCTCGAGTGAGGACGCGAACCGCCTTTCCATGCCGCGAAAAACGATCGTGCCGGCATCCGGCTGGTATTGCCCGCTGACGATTTTCATCAGGGTCGACTTGCCAGCGCCGTTTTCGCCACAAATCGCGTGGACTTCGCCGCGGCGCAATTGGAAGTGCACGTCCTCCAGTGCAACGACACCGGGAAACCGCTTGCCCAGCCCGCTCAGTTTCAATAGCTCCGGGGGTTCCTTTACCGCGAAGCCGTCCACCACGCGCGGGGCCAGGTCAGTGCTCAGATCTGTCACACGTGTCTCCTTCTTTTGTGTAGAGGCGCTGCCGTCGGTCAGGCCAATCTGATGCAGATTAAAGAATAAACGGCGATTTTGGTCAAGCCAATTTGCAAGATACTTCTTCTGGCCTTACCAAGGGCAAACCCGAACTGTTCCTGCGAAATGCGCTGAAAACCTTGTCAGGCTTGCGTGGTAGACTTTGATCGCTGGTCGACAGACGACCCGGGCCATTTATCCTTCCGGCAGCAAAATGAAACAGACCGAGCCAAAGCGGCTTTACCAATTAGTCGCCGACCAGATTCGCGGCCTCATCCACGGAGGGGATTTCCCGCCGGGGTCGAGACTGCCGCCGGAGCGCGAGTTGTCGCAGCAACTGGGTGTTTCGCGCCCGTCTCTGCGCGAGGCGTTGATCGCACTGGAAATCGGCGGCAGCGTCGAGACCCGCATGGGTTCGGGCGTCTATGTGCTCGAAACCGCAAACGAACGTGAAGGGTCACTGGCTGTATTAGGCGAAAGTCCGACGGAAATCATGCAGGCCCGGGCCGTAATCGAAGGCAGCCTCGTCGTGCTCGCCAGCACGCGGCTTACGGCCGGCTCTCTGGACCGGTTGCGGCGCAGCGTGGATGCGATGCATCGCCTCGCCTCTGCCGGCAAATCTCCTGTGGAACCGGACCGGCAGTTCCACCTGATCATCGCGGAAACGGCCGGCAATACGGTGTTGAGCCGGTATGTGGCCGATCTGTTCGACGCGAGGCGCGATCCGATCGGGGCGAGGATTAGCGAACTCGTCGAAAATACGGCCACATGGATGGCTGCGGTTGAGGAGCACGAAAATGTTCTGCATGCACTGCAAGCAGGAGACCCTATCGCTGCAGAAGCGGCGATGCGATCGCATCTGAAATCTTCTGAAGAGCGTTGGGTCGGAAGTGACATCAAGAAAGTTGCACCCAACGATGCCGACGGTAAAGCTGGCCGCGTGCGACTGGGTTGAGTTGCGAAGTCGACCGGTTAGAGCTTGCGCAGAAATTTCAAGCGCATGACCACCACGTGGCACATGGAGGACTGGTTCGGCCTGTTCCTTCAGCTCGGCCAGTTCCCTGCGCAATCCTGAACGTCGCCGTGAGGCCCACCATGAAAGCAGCGCTTGTCGCCACAACAACGTAACGGCGTTCGACGATATTGATAACCGTTGAACATCAATGCTTCAGAAAATTGCACTTCTCGTTCGGGGCGTCTTGAGCAAATATCGATGCTCAAGAAGTTCATAAACGCGTCGACAGAGAACGCATCGGAGACAGGCGCGAAACGCAGAACAGCGTTTCGCCGCATTCCAGTGCAACCCGGTCACGGGTGCCGCCAACGGTAGCCGATGCCCATCTCGCATGACCCGCCTCGCGTTGTGAATCCTGCCGCCGCTTTCAAGCGAGTCCACGGCAGATGAGCATTTCGCGCCTTGCGCAGCGAGCTAAGCGCACTCAGTACCTGCTTCATTCGTCATTGCCTTGAATTTCAGGAGACACTCATATGCAGATCACCGGAATGTTGCACGGCGCGCGCCTATTGCAATTCGTCGGGTTCCCGGCTAGCGAAGTGCTGGGGCCGAGCGCCAGCGAAGAGGAGATAAAGTCGCTGATCGACCGCCACGGGCAGGTCTTTATCAAGCCGGTTTTCAAGGGCGGCGTGGGCAAGAAGGGCAAGGCCGGGTTGCTCGGGCGCGCGACAGATCTCAAGACGGCGCTCGCCGAGAAAGAGCGGCTGTACTTCGCCGAGCACGTCGTGGGTCATGTAAGGGCCAAGGCGAACGGCGTCACGTTCGAAGCAGGCGTACCGGCCAAACATGAAGTCTACTTCTCGATCACCGATTCCACCCGCTTTCGCGCTCCCACCATGACGCTGTCGCACGCGGGTGGCATGGACATCGAAGAGGTCGATCCAAAGCAAGTCGCAATGGTGCCCTTTGATGCATTGACCGGCCTGAAGGCGTTCGTCGTCGCGAATGCGTTGAGCGAGATCGGCGCGCCGCGCGAAATCATTTCCCCACTCGTGCAGCAATTGCCGAAGCTCTGGGAGCTCTTTCACGACTTCGGCATGACGACGCTCGAGCTGAATCCGATCCGCATGCGCGAGGACAAGAACGGTCGGCTCACACCCGTGGCCTGCGACTTCAAGTGCGGGTTCGACCGTGACGACCCGCGCTTCTCGCGCCTCGGCCTGCCTGCTCACCTGTTCGCTGCCGACTACTCAGACTTCGAGCAGGAGATCAACCAGCTTCGCACGCACCAGGGTCAAAGCGATGTCTATGTGATCAATGACAAGGGAACGATCCTCGCGCCCACGTTCGGCGGCGGGGCCAACTCGCTCGTCACGGAGATGTTGGGCGACGCAGCCATCATCTCTTCGGATTTCGGCGGCAATCCTCCCTACGAAAAAATGAAGGAAGTGGCGCGCATCTGCTTCCGGCATTGGCTGAAGCAGTCCAACGTACTGTTCATCATTGGCGGCAAGTCCAACAACACCGATATCTACGAAACATTGCGCGCGATGGCCGATGCGCTACGCGAGCACTTCAGCGAGCGCGGTCCCACCCCGCTTTATGTCGTCCTTGGGCGCGGCGGTCCAAACCTTGTTCGTGGCATGTCGGCACTGCGCGACACCTGTGATTCGCTCGGCCTTCCCTATCGCCTGTTCGGCTTTGACTCCGACATCAGCGAAGTGATCCAGTACGCACGGAAGGCCGATGCGTGGATGCAATCGGGAGGACGCGCGCGGGTCGCAGCGCGCATCGGCGCGCGTCAGGCGCAACCGCAGGCGGATACGGCAAAGGCGTAAGGAGATCGACATGGTCAAGCAAGGCAATAATCATTTCAGGTATTTCGTCGGCATCCGGTCGCTTGCACAAATAGTCACGCGCGAGGACCGCGTTTGTGTGCTCAACATTCTGGGAGGCGAGTCGTCGGACGTGACGCCGGTGAGCCACGCGTTTTCCGGTGGGAATATCGTATTCGGCACTGCGCCTGGCAAGCGCGGGCAGGTGCTCGTGACGCCTGCCGGCGACATCCCCGTCTATAACAACGTGCGCGAAGGCCTCGAAGCCGGGCATCGTTTCAATTGCGGCGTCGTCTATCTGCCGCCGTCGGCCGCGCGCGATGGGGTGGCCGAACTGATCCGCGTCAATCCCGATCTGCGCAAGATTTTTATCATTACGGAGAAGATCTCCGTGCACGACGCCCGGGAAATTCGCGCGATGGGCCAGCAAGCAGGCATCGACATTTTTGGCGCTAACGGGCTGGGCGTCGCGGACTCCTGGCAGCGGGTGCGCATCGGGGGTGCGCTCGGCGGCGATGATCCCGGCGCAACTTTGCGGCGGGGCTCGATCGCGATCTTTTCCAATTCGGGCGGGTTTAGCACCACCATTGCGCAATATCTGCGCATGAGCGGCTGGGGTACAACGACCGTCGTATCCAGCGGCAAGGACGTCTACATCCACTATGCGGCGCCGGAGTTCGCCTTTGCCCTCGCCAACGACGCGCGCAGCAAGGCTGCCGTACTGTACTGTGAGCCGGGCGGCTACTACGAGGCCGACGCCACATTTACGAAACCCGTCATTGCCTGCGTGGTAGGGCGCTGGAAGAGTCGTCTGACGCGCGCGGTGGGGCATGCGGGCGCAATGGCGGGCGGCGCCGACGATGCTCTTGCGAAGGAGCGTTGGTTCATGGAGAAGTTCGGCGTCGAGCGTCTTTTTACGCCGGACGATCCATGCTGCTCGGTGAAGGGCGCAGTTGTGACAAACATCGCGCACATTCCCGCCGCGCTCACCGCAGTGATGCGCGCGAACGCGACGATGCCCGACTTTGAGCCGGAAGGCAGCCTCTCGCTCAAACCGTGGTTTGGCTCGGATCAGGGGATCGAACTGCCAGACTACCTCGCCCTGCCGGTCGTGGAAGCAGTCGCGCCGTACAACGAACAGATTACGCGGGCGAACAGCCAGATCGGCGCAATCCCGCCGCGCCAACCCTTGAAGGACGCTTCGGGCGCCTCGCAGATGGACGCAAAAACGCAGGTGAGCAGCCTGCACGGGGTATCCATGCTCGAAGCAGCGACGCACTCGCTTGAGGAGAACATCTGCCTCGCGCTGTTGCGGGAGTTCGGCGGGGCAAACGACACAAAGCTCATCGACGTGGCTGTTGGCGCTGCAGTGAATCTGCACGGGACACCAGAACTGGCGGCCGCGCAGGCTTCGCGCGAGGCGGGCAATGCGCCCAATGCCGTGCTCGCGGCCGCGGCGGCGATCGTCGGGCCGAATCGCCAGCGTGCTGCGCGCGAGGCGGCAGCACTGATGATCGACGGCTTCGCGACAGCCAGGCTCACGGACGCGTTCGACGAGACCTTTGATGTCAATGCCGTCCACACCGCGGACACTGCAGCGCTGTTCTGCGATGAACCCGATCCAGAGGCGCAAGCAATGCTGGGCGGGCTCGCCTCGCGCGGCGTAAGTTCCGCAATGATCCGATGGCTGTCGTGTGGCCCGGGCCATCCGCGCCCGGAAGCAGTACTCGCGGCGATCACGACGACACTCGCCTGGGGCCCGCTCATGCGCAAGCGGATCTCCCGCCTGACCGCAGAAAGCTTGCCGTGGTGGACAAAGCTCTTCGGCACCATGATCGGCGCCTCAGCGGACGCCTCGCAGCACGGCCCGGACGGATTTTGCGGCTTCGCCACCGAAGAATTACTCGGCGAACGCACTCTGACGGAAATCGCCTTCGCAGCGCTGCTAAACCTGAAACCGACTGTCGACGACCTTTTCGCGTTCAAGACCCTTGTCGGTTTGCTGCTCACGAACGGACCCGGCGCCATTTCGGCGCAAGGCGCAAAGGGCGCAGTATCTGCCGATGGCCCGGAAAGTCCCGAGCGGGTGCAGCTAAACAAGGCTCTGGCGGGGTTCCTCACGCACACTGGATATACGCATGGCGGCAACGGCTACGAAGGCATTGCGTTCCTCAACGAGGCGTTCCGCAGCAGCGGCCTTGAAGATCCGACCGATGCTCATCATGCCGTGGACCTCGAAGCGCTCGCCCGGCGCTCCGTCGAGCGATACGCGCAGTACAAGGCGCGCCAGAAGCAGTTGGGGAGCCTCGATATTGCGAAACTTCCGGGTGTTAATCATCCGGTCTTCAAAGACAAGCCGGTGAACCACGACCCGCGGGAAATCTTCATCGCCAACCTTTATGAAGCCCGTGGCGAGTACAACGCGTTTCATGCGTTTTACCGTGTGCTGGTGCAGGCTTTGTTCGACGCAGGCGTCTCGCGCAATGTCTATTGCGTCAATGTCGATGCCGTGATTGCCGCGTTGCTGTTGAAGATGCTGTGGCAGCCGCTCAAGCGCGGGGAGTTCAGCGAGGCGGACCTTGAAACGGCCGCGTTCACGATCTTCCTCTATCCGCGCATGCTGGGCTGCGCTGCGGAAATTGACGATCATTTGAACCGCGGACGCAATATGGACACGCGTACGGCCGCTTCCCAGTGTCGTTTCGTGGCCTGACCGCTGGCCTCTGATGGTCGCCGCCACGCGCTGGCGCACAGCTAACGCGCGGCGGCGGCGAAAAAGGGGGCGCCGATTGATAACCATTCGACATCAATCGTTCAGAAGATTGCACTTATCGTTTGATTGGCCACGGGCCAAAATTCCCGAACAGACAAAGAGCGGGACCACCGCATAGCTCGGGATTTCAGGAGACACATTGATGCACCCCTCACCCTCTACCCTTTCGCCGGGACATTCAAAGGCCGCGGCGGTTTTCCGCGTGACGGCCGGAAATTTTCTGGAGCAGTTCGACTTCTTTCTGTTTGGCTTCTATGCGACGCAGATCGCCAACGTCTTCTTTCCGGCCGGGAGCGAATTTGCCTCGTTGATGATGACGTTCGCGGTCTTCGGTGCCGGTTTTCTGATGCGCCCGCTCGGCGCGGTCGTGCTCGGCGCGTACATCGACGACGTCGGCCGCCGCAAGGGGCTCATCGTCACGCTCTCCATCATGGCGAGCGGCACCATCCTCATTGCGTTCGTGCCGGGCTACGCGACCATTGGCCTTGTGGCACCCGCGCTTGTGCTGCTCGGGCGGCTGTTGCAGGGCTTCTCCGCGGGTGCGGAGCTGGGCGGCGTGTCGGTGTATCTCGCCGAGATGGCCACGCCCGGCCGCAAGGGCTTCTTCACGAGCTGGCAGTCCGCGAGCCAGCAGGTGGCGATCGTCGTGGCCGCGGGCCTCGGCTTCGCGCTCAACCAATCGCTGAACGCCGCTACCATCGCGGCGTGGGGATGGCGCGTGCCGTTCTTCGTCGGCTGCATGATCGTGCCGTTCGTCTTCGTGCTGCGTCGTAATCTGCAGGAAACCGAGGAGTTCAAGGCTCGCCAGCATCGCCCGAGCATGAAGGAGGTATTCACGACGCTGGTCCAGAACTGGACCGTCGTGATTGCAGGCATGATGCTGGTGGCGATGACCACCGCGAGCTTCTATCTCATCACGGTCTACGCGCCGACTTTCGGCAAGACGGTCCTGCACCTCAGCACCGCCGATAGTTTGCTTGTGACGCTGTGTGTGGCCGTGTCGAACTTCGTGTGGCTGCCGATCGGCGGAGCCCTCTCCGACAGGATCGGCCGCCGGCCGCTCCTCATCGCCATGACGGTGCTCGCCATCGCGACCGCGCACCCGGCCCTGTCGCTGCTCGCTCACGCGCCCAGCTTCCTCAACATGCTGCTCGCCCTCCTTTGGCTCTCGTTCATGTACGGCATCTATAACGGCGCGATGATCGTCGCACTGACGGAAGTGATGCCGGCGCAGGTACGCGTCGCGGGCTTCTCGCTCGCCTATAGCCTCGCGACCGCCGTATTCGGCGGTTTCACACCGGCGATCTCCACGGCGCTCATTCACATGACTGGCGACAAGGCCGCACCCGGCTACTGGATGAGCTTCGCGGCAGCGTGCGCCCTGATGGCGACGTTTGCACTCTATCGCCGCCGCGCAGCGACGCTGACTCCGGCGCACTGATTCGCGTCTCGCTCCGCATGCGGCTAAACACACAATCTGACACGACTCCGATCATGAGAAATCTGTTTCTGAAACTATGCGCCGCAGCACTGGTCGCAACCTCGGCTGTTGCGGCAAACGTGCAAGCCGCCGACCTGCACGTCATGAGCTCGGGTGGCTTTACCGCAGCGTACAAGGTGCTCGGCCCGAAGTTCGCATCCGAGACGGGCAACACGCTCGACACCGCGCTTGGTCCGTCGATGGGCAAATCGCCCGAAGCGATCCCCAACAGGCTCGAGCGTGGCGAGCCCGCCGACGCCGTTATCATGGTCGGATATGCGCTTGACGAACTGATCCGGAAAGGCAAGGTCATCCCCGGATCGCGGGTCGAGCTGGCCGATTCGCGCATCGGCATGGTCGTGCGCGAAGGAGCGGTGAAACCCGATATCAGTTCGGCAGAAGGCCTCCGGCAGACCCTGCTGCATGCGAAGTCGATCGCGTACTCGGACAGCGCAAGCGGTGTCTACATTGAGCGGGAGTTGTTCAGGAAGCTCGGCATCGAGGATCAGGTCAAGCCGAAGGCGAAGATGATCCCGCGGATTCCGGTAGCCTCGGTGGTGGCGAACGGCAACTACGAAATCGGCTTCCAGCAGGTGAGCGAGTTGCTGCCCGTCAAGGGGGCGACCTTCGTCGGAAAGATTCCTGAGTCCCTGCAGTCGGTCACGCGTTTCGCCGCCGGCATTCCCGTCGGCGCACAGCATCCGAAGGAAGCGAAAGCCCTGCTCGACTACCTCGCTTCACCTGGCGTACAGGCAGACGTCAAATCGACAGGGCTGGATACCGTCTCCGCTCATTGACGCAAACCTGAATGAAGGCTTGCCTCAGGCGGCCTTCCTGTCACATCCCCGAGGTATCTCTCGCGGGATCCCCCGCACCGTCCGCACCGTCCGCGCCGCCTGGCGCTGCCGCCCCGAGCATTCGCGCAAGACGCGTACGATCGCAAGCACCCTCCCACATCGAAACGAAGATCACCGCGCAGGCGTTGCTGATCACGCTCGTCAGGGCGCGCGCCTCGGACATGAAGCGGTCGATGCCCACCAGTAGCGCCACCCCGGCGACGGGCAGATCGGGAATCACCGTCAGCGTCGCGACGAGCGCCACTAATCCGCTGCCCGACACACCCGCCGCCCCCTTGGACGTGAGCAACATAACGGCGAGCATCATCGCGATCTGCGGCGCGGAAAGCGGCACGTCGCACGCCTGCGCGATGAACATCGAGGCGAGCGTCAGATAGATCGCGGTGCCGTCGAGATTGAACGAGTAGCCTGCGGGCAGCACAAGCCCCACAACGCCCTTGTCGCAGCCGAGCGCCTCAAGCTTCGCGATCAGGCGCGGCAGTACCGGCTCCGTCGACGATGTCGCGAGAACGATGAGCAACTCCTCGCGCATGTAGCGCAAGAGCCGCCAAAGTGCGAAGCCGTGCAGCCGCGCGAGCGGAGCGAGCACCAGCGCAATGAACAGCAGGCATGCCACGTAGAAGGACACCATCAACATCCCGAGCGATCCGACCGAGCGGATGCCGAAGCGGCCCACCGTGAAAGCCATCGCGCCGAATGCCCCGAGCGGAGCGAGTCGCATGATCATCGCGAGGATGCGGAACAGGGCCTGGGCAATGCCGTCGATGAGCGCGAGCACCGGCCTGCCCGCCTCCGGACAGGAATTTAGCGCAAAGCCGAAGAGCAGCGAGAGCAGCAGCACTGGCAGCACCTCGCCCTTGTCGAAGGCGCCAAGCATCGTCTCGGGGATGACGCTCAGCGCAAATGCGACAAGGCCGCCCGGCTGCGCGTGCTTCGCATATTGCGCGAGGATGCTCGCGTCCAGTTGGTTAGCGTCGATGTGCATGCCCGCGCCGGGCCGCAGCACGAAGGCCGTGACGAGTCCGAGCGCAAGCGCCACGGCTGTCAAAAAATAGAACAGTCCCAGCGCCTGAAAAATTGTGCGCCCGATGGCCTTCCCGCTCGCAAGCGACGTGATCCCCGAGACGATCGTGCAGAAAACGATCGGCGCAATCATCATCCTCACGAGGCCGATGAACCCGTCGCTCAAGGGCTTGAGCAGCGGGCTCGCTTGCGGCAAGAAGTGACCGAGCGCCATGCCGAGCATCATGCCCAGCAAAACCTGCAGATAGAGCGAACGAAGCGGTCTTGCCAACCTCACGATGCGGTTTTCCTGCCTGGCGGCTCTTTTGGAGACGTGTTATTGCCCACGGCATCGCTGCATGCGACGCCGCCGCGCTTCATCTCGACAATCGTTCTGTGAAACTCCTGCGCAGCCGGTGTAAGTGGACGTCCGCGGCGTCTCACGATTCCCACGCGCCGCTTCACCACCGGTTCAACGAGCGGCACGCTCGTGAGGATGGGGTGATCGCGCCCGGGCATGGCCATCGACGGCACTGCGGCGACACCGAGCCCCGCCTCGATTAAACCGAGCATGGTCGTTACGTGACGCGTCTCGCAGACGCTCGGCGCACGCGGCGCCACGGCCGACAGCGCCTGATCGAGCAGCAGTCGGTTGCCGGAAGTTTTGTCCACCGAGACGTACTCGTACTCGTAAAGCTCGTTCCAGGTCACGCGTTTTTTGCGCGCGAGCGGGTGATCACGGCGGCAGGCGGCCACGAAGCGCTCCTGCAGCAGAACCTTGAACTCGACCTCGGACTCCTGGCTGCCCAGAAAGCTCACGCCGAAATCCGCCTCTCCGCTGATGACGACGCCAAGCACCTCATTCGCGCTCATATCCAGCATCTTGACCCTGATGCGCGGGAAGCGGCGATGATAGCTCGCGACGGCGCTCGGCAGGAAGTAGTAGGCCACCGAAGGCACGCAGGCGATGGTGACATGTCCCAGTCGGCTCGAAGAAACATCGCGGATGCCGAGCAACGCGACGTCGAGATCATCAAGCAGCTGCTCGGCGCTCGGCGCGAATACCCGGCCGACGGTGGTGAGCGTGACGCTGCGCGTGGTGCGCTCGAATAGACGCACGCCGAGTGCTTCCTCGAGCTTGTCGATCCGGCGGCTCAAGGCCGGCTGCGAAATGCTCACCGCCTCGGCGGCCTTGCGGAAGCTTCCCAGTTCCACTACTGCTCGAAACGCCTGCAAGTCGTTCAAGTCGAAGTTGATACCCACGGAGTCATCCTCCAGATCCTGGATGTGGCTATTTTGCATGAAGCAGCTCAAAGCGCCCATTGCGAACTACGCCCGTTCGCTCGGCCCTCCGGCGGTACTGTAGACGTGAGGCGCGACGGGCCGGTTTCACGGACTCAGCCGTCATTCATACGAGAGACGCGGACATCGCCCTCTGGCCGACAACGGGCGAAAGCACGGCGCGCCAAAGTCGTGTGAGACAGCAGCAGGGCGCTAGAAAAGCGAGGCCTCTCGATGACAGTGTCGGTCGATGCGCATCAACGCGACGGAGCGCTAAGCACCAGCGCCACCGCGCAGGCAGGTGCGAACGCGGCACCAGCGCCTGCCGATGACATGACGCGCGCGAAGGCCATCGCGAGAAAGTTGATCGGGAAGAGCGATAGCTTGGGCTCTCATGACGCCGGTGAGGATTGAGTTCGTGCTTCTCGTGCGACGGGCCGTCGCGAGGCCCGATGTCCCTGCCGGGGCGCGGCGTGCCGGACTTGCGGGCAGCGGCGCTCGCAACAGGTCGCCGGGCTATTTGCCAAAATATGAACGTCGTTTATAATGGCGAATGGACGGCCGCAATCTGGCGGCGATCTAACGCTAGTCGTATGCGGGTGCTCTGTCGTCGCGCAGGTATCCGGCTCGGCTTTAACCTTTACGCCGAAAGTTGTGGGTGGTTACGAGGTGTGGGCCACACTACAGGAGGAGCTCGCCGTGCCACGCGAAGCCGTCACCGCCTGCCGCATCTGCGCCGGCAACTGTTCACTGCGCTTGACCCTGGACGACGCCGGACGCGTCGTTGCTGCGCGCGGCGACCGCGACAATCCGCTCACGCGCGGCTACGCCTGCATCAAGGGCGCGTATCTGCATGAGGCGCATAACAGCGCGGAGCGGCTCCTGCACCCGCTGAAACGGCAGCCCGATGGCAGTTTCGTGCAGATGCCCCTTGACGTGATGCTGGCCGAGATCGCGGCGCAACTCCAGGCACTGATCGAGCGCCACGGCGCCGATGCGGTCGCAGCCTTTCGCGGCACCATGAACTACTCTAACCTCGCCGCCAATCATATGTTGCCCGCCTTCCTCGCGGCGCTGGGTTCGAATTCGTTTTTCTCTACAATGACCATCGACCAGTCAGCCAAATGGGTGGCATTTGAGCGACTGGGCGGCTGGGCCGCCGGCAAAGATCCGTATGCGCTCGCCGACGCGCTATTGTTCGTCGGCACCAATCCGCTGGTGTCGCTATCCACGTTCAACTTTGCATTGCAGAATCCGGTCAAGCAGCTCCACGAAGCGAAGGAGCGCGGCCTGAAGCTGGTGGTGATTGATCCACGAGAGACAGAGACCGCCCGCCATGCCGATGTCTTCCTGCAGGTGCTGCCGGGCGAGGACCCGACCGTCCTGGCTGGCCTGCTGCGCATCATTCTGTGTCGCGGCTGGCACGATGCTGAATTCTGCGCGCGCTACGTCAAGGACCTGCGACGACTGGCGCGCGCGGTCGAGCCGTTCACGCCCGAATACGTCGCCCGGCGCGCCGGCGTAAGCGTCGAAGGGCTCGAAGCCGCCGCTGCGGCCTTCGCGGAACCGGTCCGGGAGGCCGGCGGCCTGCGCCGCAAGCGTGGCTCGGCCGCGTCGGGAACCGGGCCCAACATGGCGCCGCACTCCAATCTGGCCGAGCACCTGGTCGAATGCATCAACGTCGTGTGTGGCCGCTTCGCTCGCCCCGGCGACCCTGTACCGAACCCCGGCGTAGTCGCCCCACGCTACCAGCGCCGGGCCGAAGTGATTGCGCCACGCCGCTCCTGGGAATCCGGCTGGAAGAGCCGTGTCGGCGGCTATGGCATGCTGTTCGGCCAGAAGATGAGCGGCACGCTGGCCCAGGAAGTCACTACGCCTGGCGCCGGCCAGATCCGCGCGCTGTTGGTCGACGGCGGCAATCCAGTCGATGCCGTGCCCGACCAGCGCCGCATCGCCGATGCGCTGCGCCAACTGCAACTGCTGGTATGCATCGAGCCTTTCATGACTAACACTGCGCGGCTCGCGCACTACGTGATTCCACCGAAGCTGATGTTCGAGCGCGCCGACCTGCATTCGCGCGACTATGAGTCCTACATCATGTTTCAGCCTTACGCACAATACTCGGCCGCCGTGGCGACGCCGCCGGAGGGATCCGAAGTCGTGGACGACTGGTTCGTATTCTGGGATCTGGCGCGGCGCCTGGGCAAGACCGTCATATTCGACGACGTTCCGCTCGATATGCGCGCAGCTCCGACCACCGAAGAGCTGCTGGCGATCCTGGTTCGCCACGGCTCGATCTCATTTGACGAACTGAAGCTGTACCCACAAGGGAAAGTCTACGAGATCGAACCGATGATCGTGCAGCCCGGCGAGCCAGGGAACGCCGCGCGCTTCGACGTGATGCCGGACGACGTCGAGTGCGAACTGGCGGGCGTACTGAACGAAGCGGGGGCCCCGCCGGGGTTCACGCATCGCCTGGCGGTGCGGCGCGTGCGCGACGTGCAGAACACCATGTACCACCACCTGCCCGCGGTGCGCCGACGCATGCCGTTCAATCCGGCCTTTGTGCATCCCGATGACCTGGCTGCTCAAGGACTGACCGAAGGCCAGTGCGTGGCCATTGTTTCGCCGTACGGCCGCATTCGAGCCATCGTCAAAGGGGACGCCGCGCTGCGCCGAGGCGTCGTGTCCATCCCGCACGGCTGGGGACCGATGCCCGATGATGAGCCCGAGACCTACGCCGGCGCCAATCCAAACCAGTTGCTCAGCACTACAGTTGGTCTTGATCCGATCAACGCCATGCCGGTAATGAGCGCGATGCCGGTACGCATCGAAGCTGTAGTCTGAATCGCAAGAGAGAACCCCGTTCGAATCGAACGATTTGTTTCCGAGCGCGACGATGCAGCTACCCGGCCGTCCTGCCGTCGATACGCTACTGCGGGTCGTGCAACAAACTGAGCGCAGCCCAACGCGTCGGCCGATTGCCGCCCGCGGCTGGCGCCCGTAGAACACGCTAAGGCTTGACGAATCTCAGCGTCATGCGATCCGATTCACCGATTGCGGCGTAGCGCGAGCGGTCGACGTCACCGCCCGCGTAGCCCGGCGGCAGCGACCATACGCCATGCGGATAATCTTTCGTATCTCGCGCGTTCGCGTTGATTTCGCTGCGTTGCGCGAGCACGAAGCCGGCCGCCTGTGCCCGGTCAATCACGAAAGCTTCAGTCACATATCCGGATTCGATCATCTGCTGTACCGTCGAGCCGGGCCGGGCGCGATGTTCTTCCACACCAAGTTCGCCCCCGTGCTTCAGCGCGTCATGGAACGCACGCAGATTGGCATCGAGCTGCCCATCCTTGATCCAGTTGTGAATGTTGCGAAAAGTAAGCACGCGATCGAACCGCTCGTGTGCATCGAAGCCGAAAAACTGGCCCGCGTGCAATGTGCCGACCACGACGTTCCCGTAGATTGCGGGGGCACCCGCGAGCTTGCGCAAATACTCTGCATCGATTGACCGGTCTTCCGAGGCCAGGTCCGCGGACGTGCTCAGATATTGCGCTTCGTACAGGTGACCCGCGTCGTGCAGATAGGGCGCCAGAATGTCCGTGTACCACCCGCCGCCCGGCGCGATCTCCAGCACGGTTTGCGTCGGACTCAGATCGAAGAAGCGCAACGTCTGCGCCGGGTGACGATAGACGTCGCGCGCCCGGGCGGTCTGACTGCGTTGCGGATTGGCGACCGCCAGGTCGAGCGCCTTCGCCTCGGAAGCTTGCGAAGGCGTGACATGACCGCTCAGCTGTGAGGAGGAAACGCATCCGGCCATGATCGTCGCGATCACCGTCATCGCGAAACGGACAGCACGACGCTTCGAATATTCCACCAGGGTCGAGCGCACGAGAATCGGCTTCATAGGCACCGCGCGGAGTTGACATGGCACACACGATACCCGCTCCTTCGAAGTTCGTGTTTGCCGCACTGCTGGCCGGTGCATCGATGTCCGCGCATGCCGTCGCGCCGGGAAGGACCCCAGTCCTCGAGCCCGCGTGTCAGGGAGCGGGCGATGCCTTGTAGGTGTCTTCTATTGCCGTCAGCGTATCGAACGCGAGGTCCAGGTCCTGTTTGAAAGTATCGAGCACCTTTCGTTCGCGGGTGGGGCGCGTTCATTTCATTCTCACGCAATGACTTAGACCGGAAAACCTACCGGGACCAAATAGACGACGGTCTGGGCGTGCGGCAGGCCGAGCTTGCGCGCCGCCGGAGCTCCGTCGACGGCGCCCACGGGCACCGCGACGAGCCCAAGCGAGACGACCTGGAGCAGCATGTTCTGGGTCGCGTGCCCGACCTCGAGATCGGCATACAGATTCGCTCTCCCGCCATACCTCGCGGTCAGCCGACTGGGATCGGCGGCCACCACGAGCAAGGCCGGGGCCGCCTCGACGGACGCCTGGTTGACCGCCAGTGCTCTCAGCTCGGGGCGCAGGTCGTGGGTCGCCCGCGTCTCGGCCCGGTGGCCATCAGGCAGATAGTGCATCACCTCCGTGGCGGTCACCACGTAAAGTTCGAGCGCGTACAAAGCGCCGGCCGCCGGAGCCGCGCGCTTGCCGTCCGAGCTGGTGATGCCCTGCCCGGCCCACAGCAGTTGGCCAATGGCCTCGACGGGCAGCGGCTTTGGCGCGAATCTGCGCACGGACCTGCGCTTCTCGATGGCTTCTTCGAGGGACAGCGTGCCTTTGAGGTTGGGCTTGGGCAGATCGATCTGACCGGTGAATTTCGCCTGGCTTGCCTGCGCCAGGCCGGTAGAACCCTCGGCGAGCGCGCCTGCGGCCAGCGCAACCAACAGTTCACGGCGTTTCATCGGCACCTCCATCAGCAAAAAAGCAGGCTGGCCGGCAGAGCCTGCAGCCTGCGCGAATCTCAGTGCTGCAGATTTGCCGCCTCGTCTGTTGCGGGGCGGTCCGTCGAGCGGCAACGGCGCAGTCGACCATTCGCGCGGAGCAAACACGAACACGGCTAAGCGACGGAACCCACGACCGGTGTGCGCCGCACTTCCGACAGGTAGATCAGGATCAGCGAAACCCAGACGATCCCGGTGACGACGCCCATGGAGCGAACTATCTTGTCGTGCTGCCGGCGCTGGCGGTCAGCATCCTCCCATTGCCGGTGTTCATCTGTGACAGCATCATGACCATCCGAGGACTGGGGACGGGGGGCCGTGAAGTAACGTAACCTGTCCAGAAAGTGGCTCATGCGCGTCCTGCCTCTATCAGATCAGGCCGGTGCAAGCTCAAAGCGATGCCCGGCACGCAAGCACCTAAACGCCATCTGGCATAGTGACAGGTACGGTGTCTGCCTCAATCGGACTTTGGTCCTACAATCGCCGCCCGCGGGTGGTGTAGGGTTGTCATGCGCAACCGACAGGAGAGCAATCATGTGCCGCTGGCTCGCTTATACCGGCAATCCGCTTCAGCTCGAAACCGTGCTGTTCCACGCCCGGCATTCGCTGATCGATCAGAGCATGCATTCCCGGCTCGGCGCCACCACCACCAATGGCGACGGTTTCGGGATCGGCTGGTATGGACATCCCACTGACATTCCGTTTCGCTACCGCTGCATCCAGCCCGCGTGGAGCGACCGCAATCTACGCGAGGCCGCGCGGGCAATCCACTCGCCGCTGTTCGTCGCGCACGTGCGCGCGGCGACCGACACGCCGTCGCAGGAAACCAACTGTCATCCGTTCCGCCACGGCCGCTGGCTGTTCGCGCACAACGGCCTGGTGCGCAACTATCCGGCGGTGCGCCGCGACCTGATGGTAAAGATCGACCCCGATCTGTTCCCGTCCATCGAAGGCTCGACCGATTCCGAGGTGCTGTTTTTTCTCGCGCTGACCTTCGGGCTGGAGTTCGCGCCCGTCACCGCGCTCGAACGGATGGTCGGATTCGTCGAAGCCACCGGCCGCCGGCATGGCGTGGATGAACCGCTGAACATGACCGTGTGCGCGACCGACGGCGAGCAGATCATCGCGGTCCGCTATTCGAGCGAAGGACAGTCGCGCTCGCTGTTTCACAGCACGTCGGTCCGTCATCTGCGCGAGTTGTATCCCGACGACGAGCGCATCAAGGCGGCCGGCGAGAATGCGTTCCTCGTGTTGTCCGAGCCGCTCGAGGACTTGGCGGGCTTTTGGGAGGAAATTCCCGAGAGCACGGCGGTGGTCGCGCGCGGCGGCGAGATTGGGCAGTATGCGTTCAAGCCGCGACTGGACTGAGCCGCGCATGGACTGAGTCGCGCCAAGCCAATCGTGCTCGAAGACTTGCCTGACGCGATCGACGAGATCCAGTTGCGGACGAAGCCTCTTGCGCACCATGCGTGACGGTGTCCACCGGCACGGCCCAAAGTTCGTTACTCCGTTTAGAAACCCGCATTTCCGCGCACTTTCAGCGAAGGCGCCTTGCGCACCTTCGCCGGTGCGCTCGTCGAGCGCGTCCATGATGTGCAGCCGATTCCTATGCCCGCCTCCCGAAGCCGCGCGACGCTGGCACGAACGCCCGGGCCCGCGACTTGCTAAACGTTGCCGCGAGGTGACACATATATGAACGACGAAAAATTGATCGAGCCGGAATCCGCCGTACGCGATTCCGTGGAGCGATCCTGGATCAGACGCCTGGGCCCTGGCCTGATCACGGGCGCCGCGGACGACGATCCGTCAGGAATCGGCACCTATTCGCAGGCCGGCGCGCAGTTCGGATTCAACCTTCTGTGGGTGATCCTGATCACGTATCCATTGATGACCGCAATACAGCTGGTGAGCGCGCAGATTGGCCGGGTAACCGGCAAGGGCCTCGCGTCCAACATACGCGCGCATTATCCGGCATGGCTGCTGTACGGCGCGGTCGCCCTGCTCGTCGTGGCGAACGTGATCAACATCGCCGCCGATCTGTCGGCGATGGGCGCCGCGGCCGAATTGCTGCTGCCAGGTCCGCAGCACCTTTATGTCGTCGGCCTCGGGACGCTCTGCGTCGTTCTGCAGATTTTTGTCCCCTACGACAGTTATGCGCGCGTTCTGAAGTGGACCGCCCTCTCGCTTCTTTCGTACGTCGCGGTCGCATTCATCGTTCCGATCCCCTGGGGTGAAGTCGCGCGCGCCATTGTGTTGCCGCGCATCTCGCTGACGTCGGACTATCTGACCATGGTCGTCGCGGTGCTGGGCACGACGATCAGTCCGTACCTGTTCTTCTGGCAGGCGTCGCAGGAAGTCGAAGAAATGCGCTCGGCACCGGAACAGGCGCCGTTGCGCCGCGTACCGCACCAGGCGCCCGCGCAGTTGCGAAGGATCCGTTTCGATACGTGGGTTGGCATGGGGGTGTCCAACTTCGTTGCATTCTTCATCATGTTGACGGCGGCGGCTACGCTGCATCTGCATCACATCGACGTGAAAACCTCGGCCGATGCCGCGCGCGCGCTCGAGCCGTTTGCCGGGCGCTTCGCTTACGTCCTGTTTGCGCTCGGCATCATCGGAACCGGCCTGCTCGCGCTGCCGGTCCTCGCCGGCTCGGCCGCCTACGCCGCCGCGGGCAGCTTTCGCTGGCGCAGCAGTCTCGCGTTGCATCTGACACTCGCGCGTGAATTCTATGCGGTGATCGCACTGGCCATCCTGGGCGGTGTGGCCATCACCTTCATGCATTTCGACCCGATCCGCGCGCTGTACTGGAGCGCGGTGATCAATGGCGTTACCGCGGTGCCGATCATGGTCATCATGATGCTGATGGCGCGAAGCCGGCGGGTCATGGGACAGTTCGCCGTCAAGGGCGTGCTGGCCTGGGGAGGATGGCTCGCAACGCTCGCGATGGCGCTGGCGGCTGTAGGCATGTTCGTACCGTCGTAACAGACGCGTGCCACCGTGAACCCGGCTTGCGCACGGAACAGAGGTGCGCCGCAATTCGGGCCGCACGGGTTGCGCAACGGCAAGCGAATCTGAACTTCCCCGTTTCAGGTTCGTCTGAACGGTGCATCCGGCCAGCGACAGCGCCGTCACATGCTGACGGTTTGCCGACAACAGCGAGGCCGCTCCCGTTCGACGATCAAGGAGGATTGCAAATGCCGAAAAAGCGTTCAGATGAATCGCCAACCGCACGCGGCAACCGCAGCGACAGGATTCTCGCCGCGCCCGTTTTCTCGCAGCCACAACCCACGCCGGACCCGCAAACTTTCGTGGTCAGGCACGCATCCGATGCCGCAGCCTACAAGGTCATCGACGAACTGAACCGCGAGCACAAGCTGAAGGCGCTGCCGTTTCCGCCACCGCGCGGCGGCACCGAGCCCCGGCTGACGTTTGTGGAGGTGGTGGACAACAACCAGAAGCTCCTCGATACGATCAGCGCGAGCGGACAGATCGTCTTTCACGCCACCGGCGATTGCGGCAGTACGAAAGGTCCGTCCACCCAGAATGAAGTTTCGGACAAGATGGTCAGCGACTTCGACGAAGCCGATCCCGCCGAGGTGCCGCAATTCAACTTCCTGCTGGGCGACATCGTCTACAGCTTTGGCGAAGCGCAGTATTACTACGATCAGTTCTATGAGCCGTACCGCAACTATCATGCGCCGATTCTCGCCGCTGCCGGCAATCACGACGGAATGGTTTCGCCGTTGCAGCATGAGAAGAGCCTGCAGGCGTTTCTGAGGAACTTCTGCTCCGACTGCTTCCAGGTCTCTCCCGATGCGGGCAATCTTTCACGGACGGCGCAAATTCAGCCAGGCGTTTTCTTCACGTTCGAGGCGCCGTTCGTGCGCATCATTGCGTTGTACAGCAATACGCTCGAGGACCCAGGCGTGATCGCGGACCGTCACATCGGCAACAGCCAGCTGAAGTTCCTGAAAGCGGCGTTATTGCGGGTGAAGAAAGAGAACTATCGAGGCGCCCTGCTTTTCGCGCATCACCATCCGCCCTATGTGGCGCGTGGCCGTCATGGCTGGAGCGTCGAAATGCAACAGCAGATCGATACCGTTTGCAATGAGGTCGGTATCTGGCCGCATGCCGACCTCGCGGGACACGCGCACAACTATCAGCGCTTTACGCGAACCCGTTCCGATGGCACCCACATCCCTTACATCGTTTGCGGGAACGGCGGTCACGCCGTACAGCGACTCACCACCAACGGACAGCCGCCCCTTCGCGCGCCGCAGCTGATCCAGGCTGCGTCGAAAGACACGGATGCCGTGGTCCTCGAAAGCTACGACGACCGCAACTTCGGCTATTTACGGCTCGTCGCCAACGCGAGGCAACTGCGTATCGAATACCATCCCGCCGTTGACGGACCCAACACGAAGACCCCCGACGATCAGGTGACCATCGATCTGGCCACCCGGCAGGTCGCTCACTACGTGGCTCGCGACTCGGGAATACCCGCTCTTGCGGAGCGCATTCGTCAGTTCGCGCAGGTCAAGCCCCACCAAGGCTGATGGGCGCGCAATCCGCCCCCGATCTCATGCGAACCGCGGTTCCCGCGCGTTTCCCCGCATTAAAGATTTGTGACTTCCTACCGTAATAATAAAAGTGAGGCGGCTCGCAGCGTTCGAGCCGTCGCTCAATCCGGTAGCCGGAGAACAGCGTGAGATTCAAAGCGGCTTCGTGCCCTAAAGAAACCAAACCGATTGAGTCCCGGGTCGATAGCGACGCACATGCCAATGGCTGGTCAGCCCGCAACCAGCAGTTTCTTTCCTATTTCCTGTCGCGGTACGGTCAACGCAGGACCATACCGTTGTCGAGTCTCTGCATTGCCGTCGTTGCCGGCGTTGGCATCGGTGCTCTTGTGCATCAAGCGGCCGGTGAAGCGGCGATTACCCTACGTGTCGCATTGTCGATGGTGTCGGGCGTCGCCGGTCTCGCGATCGTTCGTCGCAAACTCGGCCTGGATTACGCGCGGCAAAGCGCCGCCACCGCACTGGCGAGCGGGCTTCTGCACGCGAATCGCGACTGCCTGAAGGTGCTCGCTACCGACGGAAAAATGCTGCGGGTGTCGGAGCATGGCGCGATGTTGATGGAAGCGGAGTCACCGGAGCAACTGTCCGGCGCGGACTGGCTCGCATTCTGGACCGGCGAGGACCGCACGGCGGCCGAGAAGGCTTTGGCGGGCGCCGTTTCCGGCAAGAGCACATCGTTCACTGGAAGCTGCGCGACGACGAGGGGGCGTACCAGGTGGTGGAACTCCACGCTCACGCCAGTGACGGGCGACGACGGTGCGGTGAGCGCGCTGCTTTGTGCTTCCGAGGACGTCACCCAGCAATCCGAGCTGTTGAAGACACTGCGCGAACGCGATGAATTGATGCATGAGATGGAGTTGCATGTCCGGCTCGTGTTCTATTCGTATAGCTCGCATTTTGAACACTGTCATCATGTCAGCGCAGGTGTCGAAAGCGTGTTCGGCATTACGCCTCAAGAGCTTGGCAACAGGCCTTCCGCGTGGCTCGATCTCGTGGTGCCGGAGGATCTGGAGCCATTGCTCGCCGAGATGGACCGCGTCGCGTCCGAAGTGGCGGAAGGTCGCGTCGAATACCGCATCCGCCGTCCGGATGGTTGCCTGCGCTGGATCAGAAGCACGGCCTATCCCGTGTGCGACGGCTCCGCGAACGTGGTGCGCATCGTCGGTGTCAGCGAGGACATCACGCTGGAACAGGAGCGCCTCGCGGCGCTCGACCATCTGGCCTACACCGATGGCCTGACAGGTTTGGCTAACCGGGGCGCGCTGATCCGCCAGATGAAGACGCTTTGCAGGCAGAACGTCGCCTTCAGCCTGATGTTCGTCGATCTCGACCGATTCAAGGTCCTGAACGATACGGCGGGCCATACGGCCGCTGACCGTCTGTTGCAGGACATCGCCAAAGTCATTCAGGGAGCGCTTGCGCCGGATGCCTGTGTAGCGCGCCTCGGCGGAGACGAGTTCGCGGTGATCGTCAGGGGCGAGAGCGACAAGGCCACGTTGGCGAGCCTGGCGCAGTCTCTGCTGAACCTGTTTTCAAGCGACGTTCGAAAAGACCACGCCGCGCCATTCGTCACGGCGTCGATCGGCATATCGATCTTTCCCGAGCACGGCCGCAATCACGAGGCGCTGCTGACGAGCGCGGATATCGCGATGTATGCGGCGAAAAAAGGCGGTCGCAACGGCTTCCGGTTCGCCGACGAAGCATCCAGCGATGTGCTCGGCGATTTCGAACTCGAGTGCAGTCTGCCCACGGCGCTGGCGTCGAACCAATTCGTGCTGCATTTCCAGGGTATTCATGAGCCAGCCTCTCTGGCGGTGAAAGGCGTCGAAGCACTGGTCCGATGGAATCATCCAGCACGAGGCCTGGTGGGTCCGGGCAGCTTCATTCCGATCCTCGAAGAAAGCGGGTTCATCGTCGAAGTCGGGGCATGGGTCGTGGACGCGGCCCTCGCTCAACTGGCCGTCTGGCAGGCCGCCGGAAGGAAAGAGCTGTCCATGTCGGTGAACGTGTCCGCGCGTCAGCTCAGGGATGACTCGCTTGTCGCCATAGTCGACCAGGCGCTGCGAAAACACCGGGTGCCGCCGCGCTGCCTCCAGATCGAACTGACCGAAAGCGCGTTGATGGTAAACCCCTCACTCGCGCAGGCAACGCTGATGGCGCTCAAGCGGCTTGGCGTGCGCATCGCCATCGACGACTTCGGAACGGGATACTCGAGCCTGCGTTATCTGGCCGATTTTTCGCCGGACATCGTCAAGATCGACCGCTCGTTTACGGCCCGGCTGGGCCGCGACGCGGCGGCCGCGTCGATCGTTCGGGGCATCATTCAGATGTCGCACGAACTCGGCATCAAAGTGACGGCCGAAGGTGTCGAAACGAATCCACAGCTGCATGCGCTGCGCGACGCAGGCTGCGACTACGTGCAAGGGTTCTTTTTGACGAAGCCGATGAATGCGGAGAATCTGGTTCAGTGCGAACGCTTCGTGCCTTTGTCCGCAGCGGGAGCAACCAGCTACTGCTCCCACTGACGAACAGCTCCGCGACGACCGGGCGCAATCAGCGATTGCCGGCCTCGACCTACATACGATGACGCAGCCAACCCGCTTCCGTTCCGGTTCTCGCCTTTGCCCTCAATGCGTGCGCACCGGTTGCCCGCTCTATCCCGCACTCATCGCCGCGCCTCTTTCCACTCGATGCATGGCCGCGACCTTCGTTTCGGCAGCTTGAATGTCGGCGGGATACGAACCATCGTCGCCGACCGACGGGTTATATCCGGCCGCTTCCAGCTCCTCGAGTGCCGGAGCCGAGTTGCATCCGGCGCAACGCGGCTTGTATCCGCAACGTCATGCGAACGTCCCGCTGGTCTCGTGCGTCACGACCTGTTCCGATGCGCGGGCCATATCGACGATGTTCATTTGATCACCCATTTGCCGTCAGTCTTACCTGCAAGAACGCGGGGATGCGGTGGTTATTCCCGATTCGATTTACGTGGCTTCGCAGTGTCGAGCGAGTACGACACTCTGGTGCGCCCGCGATGACGATTCGGCGCGCGTTGCGTGAGTTAGCCGACTATGATTGATTGGTTAATTCTGGCCGACCGGAACCACATCGACAGGCCGATGAAAGACTTCTACCAAATCGAATGCAAGTGCGGATATGCGGTGTCGGGCGGTATTGCGCGCAAGACGCGACGTGGCGTTGCGCACGCGGTGGCCGCGCCGTTGGCAAAAACAACAAAGGTCAAAGGTCATGGGTACGTCATGGCATAGGGGGCTGATGCCGCGACGTCCGGTGCCGTCTCCAGGCCTCATTGGAAGGAGACACGGCGATGAACTTGAGCAGAGAGTCGTGGCGCGCGCGTGGGCGCGTGCCGTCGTGGGTGGGGGCCTGCTGTGTGCTGGCGCTGTGCGCGATGTGGAGCCACGGCGCGTACGCGGGTTCGACAGCAGGACAATGCCAGGGCGAGGCATGCAAAAGGCACGAGCCACCACCCCGATCGAAACTCAGCTGTCCGAATCTGAATGGATTGACCATCCGCGCCCGTGAGATCGGTTTGCCGACGACAGGCGCCGTCGTCACCTCGACGACCCAGATGGCCGCGAGCGGCAGCGGTGCGACGGCTACCGGGTCGTACTGCCTCGTGGCCGGCGCGATTCATCCGGTCGATCCATCCGCGCCAGACATCCTGTTCAACGTCGCGTTGCCGGACGAGTGGAACGGCAAGATCCTGATGCTCGGCGGCGGGGGTTTCGACGGCTCGATTCCCGCCATCACAGGTAACGTGCCGAGCGCGCCGGCGGCTCTGCCGGGACCGTTGTCGCGCGGCTACGCGGTGTTCGCGAGCGATTCCGGGCACGAGGCGACCAACGGTTCGGTGAACGGCGCGTTCTCCGTCAACGCCGAGGCCTACGACAACTTCATGGGAGAAGCGCTGAAGAAAACGCATGACGCCTCGCTCGTGATCATCGACGCGCATTACGGCACGCATCCGTCCAGGGCGTATTTCGCGGGCGGCTCAACTGGCGGGCGCGAGGCGCTGACCGTCGCGCAGCGCTGGCCGCGCGACTGGGACGGCATCATCGCGTTCTATCCCGCGTACGACTTTACGACGCTGAGCCTTCAGCAATTGCGCGTGACCGAAGGCTTCGCAGCGCCCGGCGCGTATCTCGACACAGCGCAGCGCGCGCTGCTGCTCAACGCGGTCATGCAGGCTTGCGACGGACTCGACGGCGTAGTCGACGGTCTCATCAGCAACGTGCAGGCGTGCAATGCGACGTTCAACCCGGCGACGGCCAGCGTCGACGGCAAGCCTTTGCGTTGCGCCGGCGGTATCGCGCGCGGCGACACGTGCCTGTCGGACCGGCAGATCGCGGCGCTGAACACGATGAACACGCCGCTCGTGTTTGCGTACCCGCTCGAAAGCGGCGAAACGCTGTATCCCGGCTATAACGTGTATGGCGCCGATCTCGGGGTGGGCAGCAGTTCACCGCTCGAAGGCACCGTCACGACGCTCGCGCTCGGCACGACGCAGCCGTCGTATCCGCTGCAAAGCACCGCGATGTTCGACGGCCAGATCGCCGACGACTTCGTCCGCTACACGGTGATGGACGACCCGGACGCAGACTCGCTGCAGTACAACCCCGCGATTGCCGGTCGATGGTCCGGCCGCGTCAGCATGCTGTCGGGGCTTGACGCGACCGATGCGAACCTGACGCCCTTCATGCAGCACGGCGGCAAGTTGCTGATGGCGCACGGCACCGTCGATCAGACCGTCAGCACGCGGGCAACCGAGATCTACTATCAGCGCATGCTGGTGACGATGGGCTTTGGCGCGGTCGGCTCGTTCGCGCGCTTCTATGAGATTCCGGGGCTGCAGCACGCGGTCGGCACCGAGTTCAATGCGTCGTGGGACTCGCTGACGACGCTGGAGAACTGGGTCGAGCACGGCACACCGCCGGCGCATCAGGTGGTCACCGACACGGCGGGTGTGCCGGGACGCACGCGGCCGCTATGCCAGTATCCGGCGTGGCCCAGCTATAACGGCGCGGGCGACGTGAACAGCGCGAGCTCGTTTACCTGCGTGCAGTGAAGCCGGTCAGGGAGAGGCTTGCCGGTCGCGGCGCTAACTGGATGAATCGACATCGTGCCGGAATCGACCGCGTTGCGCGGGGTCGGTGATGCAGTCCTCGACCCGCTGGACGAACTCGTCGAAATTCGCGGCATGCCGCGCCTCGCGACTGGCGATCATCTTCGCGATCGGGCCCAGATAGACGGCCAGTTTAACGGCGACGGCATCGATGCTGGCCTGATCGATCGCACTGTCTGGTGACGTGCCCGCGGCGCTCGCGGACGATACAGCCGATACCTTTGCGGCAGCCGTCGCGACGCGTGAGCCCGGCGATGACGAGGTCATCATCGACATATCGGGCAAGCCAGCCGTCAGCCGCGCGAAGGCCTGCTCGAATTCGAGCCGCGCCATGTCCGGCAACGCCGCCGCCAGCTGCGCGCCGAGCGTCGGCAGGTCGTTCGTCTGGGTGGCCGCGCGTCGCACCAGAAGGCTCGCGAGCGGGCCCATCTGGGTCGCGAGTTGGCGTTCGATGCGCGCGAGCATCTCGGGCGGCCAACTCGGCGGCGCCGAAGGCACGGGCACAGGTGCGGGGCCGACGCCCGTCGCATGCGCTGGCAAGGAAGCGGACGCGGACCAATACGCGGACGGCGTCACGATAGTCCGGTCATCGTCGGCCGCCGCCGGTGCGACGGCCAACGACCTCAAGCTCGCGAGCCATTCCGCGGCCGAACCGAAGCGGTCGTCCGGCCGCCTCGCGAGTGCTTTCGCGACCATCGCGTCGAGCGCCGGCGGCAACGCGGAGACGATTTCCGATGGCCGGGCCGGCGCATCTTTGATGATCTTCTGCCTGATCGTGGCCGGCGAGCCGACGAACGGCTGGCGGCCGGTCAGCATGCGGTACAGCACGACGCCGGCCGAGAACAGGTCCGCGCGGGCATCGACCGATTCGCCCTCGAACTGCTCGGGCGACATGTAGCTCGGCGTGCCGATCATCCACCCGGACGAGGTGGCGGATGAGCCGATCCGCGCGACGCCAAAATCGGCGACCTTCAGAAGCCCTGCCGCCGTGACGAGCAGATTCGCGGGCTTGATATCGCGGTGCACGACGCCGGCCTCATGCGCATACGCGAGCGCGGCGAGCAGTTGCGCGAGCCAGTGGAAAGCGTCCGACAGCGGCAACGCGTGGCCCGGCACCAGCAATGTATCGAGGCCATGCCCGGCGACGTACTCCATCACGATATAAGCCGTATCGCCGTCTTCGCCGAAATCGTGGACCATGACGATGTTCGGATGCGCGAGCCGACCGGCCGCGCGTGCCTCGTTGCGAAAACGCAGCAGCATGTCGCCACTCGTGTCCTCGCCGGCGAGCAGTTCGCGACGCACGGTTTTCAGCGCCACCGGTCTTTCCAGGTGCGGGTCGAACGCGAGATAGACGACGCCCATGGCGCCCGTCCCCAGCACGCGGTCGATGCGGTACTTGCCAATGCGCGTAGGCGTTGCTTCGTGGCTCATTCGGGTTCCGGTCGAGGGGCGCCTGGCCGATCACGCCAGCTTACGCCCCCAGCATCCGCAGCGCTTCGACGAGACTCGTTTTCATGCGGTTGAACGAGACCGCGAGCGAGGCGATTTCGTCGCCGCCGCGCGTCGAAAACGATGCGGTGTCGAGCTTGCCGAGGCTGACTTCGTCGGCCGCGCGCGACAAAGCCTTGAGCCGCTTCGTCACGAGGAAATGCACCATCAGGTTCAGCGCGATCAGCACGCATCCGAACACCGCGGCGAACGACAGCATGAACGTGCGCCAGACGCTGTGCGCCTGTCCCAGCGGCAGCGACATCGGCACGGACACGACCTGCGCGCCGATCGTTTCATGCAGGGGCCAGTTGAAGCCGTTCGCCGGCCCGTATTTGTCGATCATCGTGCGCGGCGCCGCGCTGGGCGTGCTGTGGCATTCGAGGCACGCGGCCGAGTCGATGCGGGTGGGCCGCGCGATGTACAGGCTGGGGCCCGACGGCGTCGCGCGTTCGCCAATCAGTTCGGGCAATTCGGGGTGGTCATGCAGGCGCCGGATCACATCGGTCTCCCAATCCGTGGCGCGATCGCGCGGGTTGGTCGGATCGAGCATCGCGCTCTTGTACGAGAAGCCCGGAAACTTCTTCTGGATCGCGAGCAGGCTCTCGACGGCGGAATACGCGGGAATCGACTGCGGGACGAACGCGTATTTGATCTGCGTGGAAAGCAGCGGCGTCACCTGATCGGACGTGTAGTTCTGCGCCGCGGTAGCGGCTTCGATCATCAGGCTCGCGTCGCGCACGGTTGTCTGCACCGCGTTTTCCCGCAACACCCGGTCGGCCACGAAACCCGTCGCGGCGAATCCCGCGGCGAACACGACGAGGAAGGCGAGATTGAACTTCAGAGTCAACGACAGGTTCATGGCTGCTCCACGCGAACGGTGTGCAAGGGCGTCAACGCCTGGTGGTGCATGGTACGTCAATACGCGTCGGCGTCGTCCGGCGTAGGTTAGTTCCGGTATAGCCAGCTGGGGACGGATTCGGGACGCACCGCCGGCGGCGCTTGCGCGGGCCTTTTGTGCGGCTCGCTCGCCGGGCGTGGTGGCGGCGGATGCAATATCGGCCGCCATTCCGGCAAAACGTCCAGATGGGCGTCGACCTGCGCGCGGAAGGCCGCTGTCTTCAGGCGCGGCACGAAGCGTTTGACGAAGGTGGCACGCTCGCTGACGCTGCTCGTGAGCCAGTCGGAGACGTCGGCGTAGTCGACGGCGCGCAGTGGCGCGGCAAGTTCGTGCCTGCTCGCGAGCCGTCCCGCCACCCCGACCAGCGCGTCCCGAAAGCCTGGCGGCATCGTGCCGATGAACTCCGCGGATGGCCGGGCTTGCGCGCGCAGGGGCCCGTCGGCATGTCGCTCGAGGTACTGGCCCGCGTGCAGGATCTGCCTGGGCGCCTGGGCAGGGGCGCGAACGACGACGATCGCGTCATCCCCGGACTCCGCGAAGATTGCGGCGCGCTCGCCGGTGGTCATCGCGACGACCGACCACGGACCATTGCCTGAAGGTTTGATGTCGAGGCCGTGAAGCTCGATCGACAGCGGCGGTTGCGCGCCTGCGTTCACCTTGCAGCCAACCTTGAGCCAGCCGCTCAGCATCGTGATTCGCAGCGGTCCCGCCGCGGCGTTTTGCGACGTCGACGGCGTTTTGAGCAGTATTTGCGTTTGCGGCCCGAGCGCGATCAGCGTCCCCGCACCGTCTTCGAGCTGCGCGGATTTGCCGGCGTCGGTTTCGATGATGTCGTCATCGCGCAGCCTGGCGCCCTCGCCCGTCCGATACAACGAGGCGCCGCGAATCACCGACACGGGACTCTCGGCGAAAGAGACGACGACGTCCGCGTGGACGAGCGGCACCGCCGACGCAAACAGCGCCAGCGCGCCGCCCGCGCGTGCGCGCAGGAAGGCTGACGCCAGCATGACGAGGAAACGGCGAGCGGATGGCATCATCGGGGTCCGTTACGTCGGTGTCTGCGGTACTGTTTATCGTAGACGGTCCGATTCGTCGAGGGGTTAACCGACGAAGGCCGACACACGGCGTATTTCCCCAATCGCGGCGTGCGGCTTTCAAAAAGACGCGCATAGCGTCGTTTATTGCGGACCGCCGCGCTTGCCTCAATTCGCAAACGTCGCCAGCTTGAACGTGCACGCAGTCGCCCCCGGCATCAGAAGCCCCTGCTCCACACCAAGGGGCACCTGACTATTGCCCGGCCCGTACAGCCAGTAGGTGAAGTAAAGCGCTCCCGCATGGCTGACCGCCAGTCGTTCCAACGCCTGGAACGGCCCCGAATTGATCTTGCCCAGCTGCGCCACGAGGTTGATATCGGTCGAGCCGCCGAGCGTGTGCGGAACGGCGTGCCCCCGGTGATAGGTCCCGCCGTTGGCGAGCGGATGTCCGCGCATCCGCGTCGCGATTTCCTTGCGCGCCACCGTACTCTTTCCCTGACTGATTCCCCACGCTGCGACGAGGCGCTCGGTCGTCATATCGAACAGATATGAAAACTGGCCCATGGACGTTTCGAGCAATTCGCACGATGCCACGCGCGGAACATAATCATCAGCCCACAGGTCGACCAGCAGCGGGGCCACCTCGTCGCTAAACGCAGCGGTCGCATGCGCGTGCGACAGGCGCGGCAAAATGCGGTTGAGTTCTGCGTAATCCGTCATGCGTCACCTCGACAGCGTGTGTCGCGCGATTCGCGCGGCTCGCTTCGTCCTTGCTATCCGCCCGCTCTCGCGACCGCCTCCTGCAAGCGCCGCCGCACCTTGCCGACATCGACGCCGCCAGGTCCCGGCGTGTCGACGATCGGCATATAGCGCGCAGGCGTATGCAGCAAATAGGCCTGCATCTCATCGATCACGATCCGGTCGCTCGGGTCGTAGCCGAGATTCTCCAGTTGCCGGGTCAACTCCGCGCGTTCCTCGAAGCTCAATACCTGCCACCAGAACGCGCGGCACGCATGTGCGTATGCGCCGTCCGAAAAGTACCGCCAATGGCCCAATTCGTGACTGAGGATCGCGGCCCTGACGGTGGCGTCGATCATCTCGCCGCCTGGCGCGCGACCCAGCCCGGGAATAGTGATCAGAAAATCGTGTGCGTTCGTCGCTTTCCAGATCCCCTGCTCCTCGCGAATCAAACGCCATCGCACGAGAATCGTCTGCAACGTGCGCTCGCCCTGGTTCAGCACCACGCCCTGCTCGCGCGCGAGTTCGAAAAAATGCGTCAACTCCTCCGTGCTGAAGTTGTTGCCCGCCGTCAGCCCGGCGGGGTCGGTGCCAAAGCGCCGCGCGTGAGCCGCGATGGCCGCCGCCGACACCACGCGGTCGCGCGGCATATCGCGGCGTTCGAGCAATGCCACCACGCGCGTGAACATCGCGCCCTGTTGCTCGAGGCTGGCCGCCTGCATCACATGGAGGCCGGGTTGGTCCGTCACGGTGAACAGTTGCAGGCGCGCGTCGGGGGCCAACGCGGCGGCGAGCCGGGCAAGCGGCAAGCGCACCGCTCCGGTGTCGTCGTCGACGGCCGCGGGTCTGTCGGCGGCGTTGTTCGAGTCCTGCGGACCCGCGGCGAGCGCGATCGTGGTGACGCACGCGAACAGCAGCGCCGCGCCCGTCGCCACGTTGCAATACACGCGATAACGTGTCATCGGCGGCAACCTCGACAGCGCCTAATCCGTGACCGTGACGATCGTCACCCGACGGTTCTCGGGCGCCGTCGGATTGCGCTTGTTCAACGGATCGGAAGAACCCTTGCCGAGCGACGATAGCCGCTCCGCCGAGATACCGTCTTTCTGCGTCAGATATGCGACCACCGCGGCGGCACGGTCTTCGGAGAGCTTCATGTTGGCATCGGGCGACCCGCGCGGGTCGGCATGCCCTTCGACGCGAAATCGGTACGCCGCGAGTTTTTCCGACTGCAATGCACCGGCGACCTTGTCGAGCGCGGCCTTCGCGCTGTCGGTGAGCGTGGCCGAATTGGTGGCGAACGTGATCAGGATTTGCGCGGCGGGTTTTCTCGCGGGCGCAGGGCGCGGCGCGGCGGACGGCGGCTTGTTCGACAGCACGAAGCCGCGCGTCAGGACGTTCTCGCCCGACTCGCTCGACTGGTCGGGCTCGAGCGCGCGCGTCACCGACTGCTCGTTGATGTCCTGCTCGTTCAGGACCGGTTCGGCTGCGCGCGAGGCCGTGCACAGCAATGCGAGCAAGCACAGCGTGGCGGACAGAACGCCGCCCGGAATGCGTCGTGCGGAAGACGGATGGGTCAGGCGTGACATACGGCGATCTCCGCAGAATGGAGTTGCGGTGAGGCCGCCAGCGCCCCTTTACGGACCGTCGGCGAACACCGGCGGGAACCGGCGTATGACAGCCTCATCCTTTAAAGACGAATGATGGGAAGTCAATTTGAAACGCTTACCCTTACCCGCGGCGGCGACGTCAGTGATGCCGTTACTGTGCGCCCGGGTTCGAAATCACGTCGATCACCGAATCCCACTCCTGCGTGCCGACGTCGAGCAGACTCGCGAACTGCAAGCCGGTCGTCGCGCCCGCGGAAACTCTCGCCGAAGCCGGCACGGCCGGCGATCCGTCGCTCCACCAGAGCGCGTGTCCCGTTGCGACGGTCTGTTCGAGCAAGGCGGCGAATCCGCCGTCGGCTGCATCAGGGATGGCGAGCCGCCACGGCGTCGATGCGCGATCCCGATTGAACAGGCTCTCGGCTCGCAACGCCGCGTCGAAAGCATCGAGGGCGAATTCCTGCGTCAGTGTCGACAATGCGAGCGCCACCAGGCGGTCATACCATCCTTGCGCATCGGCCAGTCGCCGTGCGGGTTCGGCGCCGTCGATCGCCTCTGCGATCGTGAACGGAAAATAGCGTCCCACACGGTCCACGCCCGGCGTCAGAACGCCCGCCCACGCGCTCGGGCCATACAGACCCGCGCCCAGCGCGAAACACCACACCGGGGCATTCAGATACAGTTCCAGCCACTGCGCGCCAAAGCGCTGCCGCGCGAGCAACATGCCTTCCTGCAAGCGCTCATCCCAAAGCGTGACGAATTCGACTGGCAAGCGCCGTCCCACGAAGTCGCCATGCGTGCGCACCTTGCCGAAGAAGCCGGGCCCGAATGTCGGCTCCTGCGCAAGCTCGCCGCTCATAGCCGATCCGGACAGCGGAACTGCTCGAGCATGGCACGGCGAAACGGATTCACGATGCTGCTGGCTGCCAGTTCGAACTCCGCGCGCCGGCCATCCGAGTCGAAGCTCAGGCGAAAGCGGTCGGGTTGCGCGGTGGGTTGCAGACGCGCATCGTCCATCAGATGCAGCAGTGCCCACGGTCCGTCGGCGCGCGCCGCCGGTGTGCTGCCCGCCGGCGTGAACTCGACGTGCGCCTGGCCGGTGCCCTTGCCGCTCGGCCACTGGAACACCATCGATTGCGGCGTGTCGGGTTTGACGACCATTTGCTGCCCATCGATGTCGAGCGTGAACTGGGTAATCGATGGATCGATGGTGAGCGGCTTCACCGTGAAGCGCACCGACACGTCCCGGCCGCCGGCCCGGAAGAACGCGTCGCGGATCTGCGCGGCGCGCTGGAACTGGCCGAGCACGTCGACCGGGATGCCGAGCGTATCGACGCCGCTGCGCCATTTCCACTGCGGTCCCGACATGTCGACCATCGTTGCCAGATTCTTCTGGAAGAAATCGTCGATCAGGCCGCCTGGGCTCAGCAGCCTGCCGAAATCGTCGGGCGCGACGTCGCGCGTCGAGCCGCGCACGAGAGGATAGCGACCGTCGAGCGCCTGCCGGCACAGCTGCGCCACGTTCGCCTGCCACAACGCATTCAGGCGCGCCCGCTCGCCGCCCACCATCAGCGACCCCGCCCCGCTCGCGACGCTGGTGGCCACCGTCGCGAGCGGCGGCGGCGCCCCCTGGGCCACCAGCTTGAGCTTGTTCAACGCATCGCCGGGTGGCGGCGGCAAGCCCTGACGGCGCGCCGAGTCCGCGGCCTCCAGATAGGTCGCGGCGTCCTTCAGCGCGGCGAGTTGCGCGTCCAGCGGAGCCGGGCCCGGTGCGCCGGGTTTGCCGGCCAGTTCGTGCAGCGCCTGGAAATGCGCGTCGACCGGATTGAGCTCGGCCGGCGCGGGCGGTGCCGCGTCTTCCGGCTGGTTGCCGAGCGCGCTCTCGAGGCGTTTTTTGGCCGCATCGAGCTTGTTGGTCAATGCGGCAACGCCCTCCTCCGTCAGCGAACCGCCCGTTCTGGTGCTGCCCAGCGTGGTTTCCTGCGCCGCGGCCAGCATCAGCGAGCGCAGCGGCGAGTCCGGCGCCGCGAGCACATTCGCCACGCGTGCCCCCTGCTGCACACCGTCGAACGGCACCACGTCGATATCGTTGAGCAACGCGTCCCACTGGCGGATGTACTCGTCGTAGTAAAGCCGGGTGATGCCCGCCTTCAGATCCTCGATACCGTTCGGCGTCAATACCGATTCCTGACGGCCGAGCACCCAATCGTCCTTCGCGATATCGATCACCGCCGCGTCGCGCAACTGGCCGAACTTCTGATAGCCGGCCCGCGTGTACGCGCCTGAAACACCGCGCGTCAACGGCGCGCCGCTCTTGCGCACGAGCACCAGCGCGGCATTGCGCCCGGCCGCGTCGGCGACGCTGAACTCCGGCAGTCTGCTCTGTTCGAGATCGCGTTTGACGCGGTTGAACAGACGCTGCGTCAGCGGCATTTTGGCGAGCGTCGCGCGCGCCTGCGCGATCAGATCCTTGTCGAGCGGCAGCGACGCATCGAAGCGCGCCGGCTGCAACAGCGCGGCGAGATGGCCGTCGAGATCGTTGCGCTGATCGTCGCTGGCATCGCGCAACGGCCCGCGGCGCCAATCGACATCGGCCCACAAGCGCACCGAGTCGGCGTCGAAGTGCAGCGAATCGCCCAGCATCAGATATGCGCGCAAGACTTCGTACTGGAAGTCGGGATTGTTCGCGTCACCGCGGCGCAATTCTTCTTCCATGCGGCTCACGACCAGAGGCAACAGGGTCTGCCGCAACAGCCGCCGATAACTGGTCTGCGCTTCGAGGCCGAGCTTGTCGCCCTGATAAAGGCCGAGGCGCGACAGCCACGGCACGCTCCTGTCGCGGTCCGCGTAACCGCCGGGAAGGTCGCGCGCGGCATTGAGCAGCGGCAGCAGCGCAAGCGGGTTATCGCCCGGCTGGGTGGTCTGCGCGAGCTTCTGCAACCCGGCAACGTGCTGTCGAACATCGGCGACGTAAGCGCGATTGCGTTGATAGCTGACGAAGAACAGAACCAGCGCCAGCACCGTGACAATGCCGATCGCCGCCAGCGCGGCGCGCTGAAACCAGGCGCGGCGCCGCTCCAGCTTCTGGTTCACGCCCGCGAGTCCGGCTTCCTCGAAGATCACGCCGCGCAGCAGCCGCGTGATGAAGTAAGCGCGCCCGCTCGCCGGGTCGGGCAACACGACCTGTTGCTGGAAGCCGAGCGCCGAGGCGACCGCGCTCATCACGCGATCGATCGGCCGGCCTTCCTGGGTGCCGCTCGTGAAATACACGCCGCGCAGCAACGCGGACTCCTCGAAGCGCGAGGTACTGAAGGTTTCGTCGAGAAAGCTTTTCAGTACGGCTTGCAGACCCGCGAACTGCTGCGGAAATCCATAGACGAGCGCACGCCGGCGCACATCGGTCTCGCGCTGCATACGATTCAGCACGCGGGCTTGCAGCTGCTTTTCCAGCGCGTCGAATTCGGCGGGAAATGCGGCCAGTGCGTCGTCCGGTGAGCCTTGCTCGGTGAACGGGAACGTCATGCCCCAGACCTGTTCGCGCTCGTCGCGGCCGAGGTCGTCGAAGAATTCCGCGAAACCCGCGAGCAGATCGCATTTGGTCACGATCACGTAGACCGGAAAACGCATGCCGAGCTTGCCGTACAGTTCCCTGAGACGCTCGCGCACGGCTTGCGCCTGCTGCGCGCGTTGCGGGTCGGACAGTTGCAGCAGGTCGCGCGTCGACAAGGCCACGATCACGCCATTCAGGGGCCGGCGTGGCCGATACTTGCGCAGCAGTTGCAGGAAGCCGGCCCACGCGGCCTGATCGGCTTCGGCGAAACTATCCTGGGTGGTGAAGCGGCCCGCGGTATCGAGCAGCACCGCATCGTCGGTGAACCACCAGTCGCAATTGCGCGTACCGCCCACGCCGCCGATCGACTGCTTGCCGAGCCGCTCGGCGAGCGGAAACTTGAGTCCGGAGTTCAACAGCGCGGTGGTTTTGCCCGTGCCGGGCGCGCCGACGAACATGTACCACGGCAACTGGTACACGTACTGACTACCGAAGCGCCCCTTGACCCGCGCCTTGCGCAAGGTCGCCATGGCGGCTTCGAAACGCTGCTTCAACGCGGCGATGTCGGCCTCGGATTCTTTCTTGCCGGGCGCGGGCTCGGCCGGTCCCTCTGCCACCACGCGAGTGAACTGGATGTTGGCGAGACGCACCGCGATCCAGCGCACGCTCCAGTACACCGCCCACACCAGCAGCAACACGATGATCACGGCCCAGCGGCTGCTGTTGCTTTCGAGCGGCTCATGACCCGCGTACGCGACGAGCGGCCCCTCGACCCACACGATCAGCGACAGTGCCAGCACGCCGAGCAACGACAGCACGATGGCTCGTCTGAGCCAGCCAAAGATTTTCATACCCGGCTCCCCTGTGCCACCCGCGACGGACTCATCCCGAAGGCCTTCACGACGCCGCTCCCGGCGCCAGCACCGTGATATCGACGCGGCGGTTGCGCGCACGATTCGCGGCGGTGTCGTTCGGTGCGATCGGCTCGGCGTCGCCGCGCCCTTCGGCGCTGAAGCGGGCGGGGTTGCCGGCCCGCGACGCGAGCATGTCGCGCACCGCTTCGGCGCGCGCCTGCGACAGATGCCAGTTCGACGGGAAGCGCGCGGACAAGACTCGCTGGCTGTCCGTGTGACCCGCGACCACCACGTTGCCCGGCACTTCCTTCAACGCGTCGCCGATACGCTGGATGAGCGGGACGAAACCCGCGGCGAGATCGGCGCTGCCCGAGCCGAACAGGCCGTCGCCATTGATCGTGACGACGGTCCGGTCGGGCAACTCCGAGACACGCACGAGGCCTTGGGCGATTTCAGGCGCGAGGAACTGCGCTAGCTTCGGCGCAAGTTTTGGCGCCGCCGCCAGCTTCGAGGCAAGCACGGGAGCCGGCGCGACGCGGATGCCGTGCAGCGCTTCGAACACGCGGTCGGACATGTCGTTGAGCCTGAAGCTCAAGACCAGATTGACGATCACCAGCACGAGGCAGGCGATTGCCGCCGCCACCCACAACGGCACGAGTTGCAGCAACGGCTTGCGTTCGACCTTGACCGGCAGCCAGTGCGGCGACAGATCGCGTTCGGCCGCGCCGCGCTGGCCGCGAATCATCTGTTCGAGGCGTTCGCGGATCGTGTCGAGCTGCGTGCGGCCACCGTCGATCAGACGGTAACGTCCTTCGAAACCGAGGCCGAGAATCACGTAGATCAATTCGAGCACGTCGATATTGCCCGCGGGGTTCTGCGCGAGACGCTGCAGGATCAGGAAAAAGCGCTCGCCACCCGAGGCCTCGTTGTGGAACGTCACCAGCAAGCTGCGGCTGCCCCACAAGCCCGCCCCCCATGGCGTGCTGGCGATCGCTTCGTCGAGGAACGTGCACAGGCAATAGCGCGAGGCGCCGAGCTTCTCGTCGTCGATGCCGTTGGCGCGGCCTTGCGTCTCGAAGTTGCGCACCATCTGCATCAGCTGGTTGCGCAGGTCTTCCACATTCGGATGGGTCGGCAACTGCCGCAACGGCAGCGCCAGTTCGATCAGCGGGTTGGCCGCGCGCAACAGCGGATTCAGACCGCCGCCGGCGGGCAGCATCGGCGCGGGCGTTGCCGCGGCCGCCATGAACGCCGCCCGCGCGCCGCCCGGTGTCGGAATCAGAATCGTCGCGCCGGGATCGTCGGCGGGGCCACGCGGTTCGTCTGGACTCACGATGAACTTCCTCAATCAATGCATCAGCGGCGAATTGCCCAGAACTCCATCGTCAGTCCGGGAAAGTCGCCGGCGACGTGCAACGCCATGCCCGCGGAATTCGCGAACTGTTTCCACAGTTCGTTGCCGCGATCGAGTTCGAAGTAGGTAAAGCCCGCATGGAACGGCAGTTGCCGGGGCGCCACGGGCAACGCGCGCAGGCCGACGCCCGGCAATTGCAGATTGACGAGATCGCGAATACGTTCGATCGGGCCGATCTTCACCTGTGGCGGGAAGCCGGTCAGGATGTGCTCGGCCGGCATTTGCGCGCGCACCGCGAGCACGAAGGTGGCGCCGGCAAACAGCGTCTTGTCCGGCACGATCGCCACGCGCAAGCCGAACTTGCGCTCTTCGAGCGGGATCGCCACCGCGTGCGGGTCCATCACCATGCTCAGCGACGCGCGAATGTCGTCGATCACCGGTGCGAAGGTTTCGCGCAACCACTCATGGCGATACACCGGATACGCCGGCGGCCGCTTCGACGCCTGGCTGAAGGTCGCCAGCTCGCCGGCCAACTGCACCGCCGCCTGGTACAGCGCCTCGGGATGCAGACCGGTCATCGTCGAGAGATGCGCGGCCAGCGGCTCGTGGCGATTGATCAGCTGCAGCAACAGGAAATCGGCCACTTCCGCGACACCCGTCACGCCGGGCTGTGCAAGGCGTCCGGCCAGCGCTTCACCGCGTTGATGCAGAAGGCCCACGAGGTCGTCGACGAACGCCGCGAGACGGCGCGCCACCCGATAGTCGAGACACGGCGGGCTGTAGTCGTTTTCGAGCACGACGCGGTTGTCGGGCAGCCGTTCGAGCACGCGCGCGACGCCGAGCGCGGTGTAGGCATTGGCCACTTCGGGGGCGAGCGCGAGACGCACGCGCAGTTTGCCGATCTGCAGCAACGCCGCGCCGGCATTCGGATCGTTGCTGTCGCTGACGTCGAATTCGGTGACACGGTGTCGCGCGAAGTTCTCCTCGCTGGCGTCGTTGCCGGTTTCGGCGAGACCCGGCCTGCGCACCGGCAATGCCAGTTGGACCAGCATGTTGCGGGTGCCTTCGGGAATCTCGAGCGGCTCGGGCAAGTCATCGTCGGCGGGCAGATCGAACGGTGTGCCGTCCGGCATCACGCCGGAGCACGACAGCAGCGCGAGCTTGCCGAGCTTGAGCAGCGACTCGTCGATCTCCAGCGCGTTAAAGCCCCAACTGTACGGACGCAGGCCGGCCGCGCGCGTCTCCAGTTGCCGCTGCAGATAGCGGTCGTGCTGCTGCAAGTGCTGGGGCTGCAGAAACATCCCCTCCGACCAGATGACTTTGCTGTTCCAGGACATGTTGTCTCGTTCAAACGTTTCTAGGTGGGACCGGCGGGATGCTTCGGCTGACGCTCGCGGGCCGCGCGCAGTTCGTCGATCTGGGCCTCGTATGCGTCATTGAACGCCTGACCGAAGAGCTTCTGGAAATCGTCGTCGGCTTCGCGCGCGACGGCGCCCTGCAATGCGACGAACAGATCCCACAGTTTCGCCTTGCGGTTGGACAGCACTTTTTCGAGCGCACCGGAGTCTTTCAGCTGCGCTTCGATCGAAGCGGGATCGAAGCGTCCGAGCACGTGCGCGAGCGCCGCGCGCATGCCGGCGAGCACCGCGAGCTCGTGCGCCTCGATATCGTCGAAGGCGCGCCTGAGCGCCTCGTCGGGCGGCAGATAACCGGCCGAGCGGCCAGTCAGCATCTGCGCCAGCGCGCTGTCGACGTCCGGGAAAAACTTGAGCGGATTGTTGTCGCGCGCGACGATCATCGTCGTGTCGAGACGGGCTTCGCGTTTGGTCATCGAGCGCGCGCGCAGCACGCCCATCGTGCCGCGCAGCGCGTCGCGCAGCATCGTGCCGATCAGACGCGCGAACTCCGCTTCGGGCAGGTTCGGCGCGCGCGACGGATCGAGGCCGAGGCCTTCGAGCAGCGCCTGCAGGGTGGCCGGGTTCTGGCTCGCGGAAGTGGCGGCGGCCGCGTGGCGAACCGGGGCCGGCTGGGCGGTCGGCGCCGGCATGGCAGGCGCTGACGTGATCGGGCCCGCGGACGGAGCCGGCTGCTGAAGCTGCTGCGCAACGGGCTCCAAAGCGGGCTCCAAAGCGGGCTGCGCAGCGGACGACGGCCCCGGCGCCGCGCCAGGCACAGCCACCCGCGCGGTGGCGGCCTGCGGCGCGACCACCGGCACGACCACCGGCACCACGGGAGCCAAAGGGGTCGATAGCGCAAACTGCGTCGACGGCGTTGTTGGTATCCCGAACAGATCATCGAACGGTGTCGCCGCCGACCCTGCCGCGCCGGGATCGAGCAATCCCGGCGGCAAGCCGGTCGGGCCGCCCAAAGGCGCGGCCGCCGGCGCGGGCGCAGTGGGCCACCCCGGCAACTCGTGCGAAGGATGCGGCGCGGCCGGCGAGCCGCTGCCCGGCTGCCCGGGCGTTTCCCATTGCGCCAACGCCTCCGCGAGCGGGTCGTAGTCCGCCGGAATACCGCCCGTGGGTGTGGCAGGCCGGCCGGGATCGGGCCGGGACGCTTGCGGCGCCGAAAACGCCTGCAACTCCGGCGACACATGATCGCTTTCCGAGCCCGCAAAGCCCGGACCCGACGAGATCCGCTGCGGTTCGCCGAAGCCCGGCTGGCCGAGTGGATCGAGCGCGCCCATCTGCAACGCGTCGCCTTGCGAATCGGCCGGCAACGGTCCACTGAGCACCTGCGCGGCACTCAGCGGATCACGCCCGCCCGTCAGACCGCGCACGCCGGCCGCCTGCTCGCCGATCGACACCTCGAGCAGATACGGTCCGATCAGCAGACGGTCGCCGTCCGCGAGCCGCGCCTCGCGCGTGCCGCCCAACGCGCGCTGATTCAGCACGCTCGGATTGCTGCCCAGATCGCACAGCAGATAGTCGCCGCCGCGAAACTCGACGCGCGCGTGAACGCGCGAGATCGCGCGTTGTTGATCGGGCAGCACCAGCGTGCAGTCGTTGGCCCGGCCGATCGTGCCTCCGGCGGGGCCGAACGCGATCGCGATCGGCTCGGCCAGCGTCTCGTCGTTGAATCGCGCAACCCGCAGCGAAAGAATCGGATAGTTCACTTGGCTCCCCACGAGCGGTCAGGTGCATCACTCACGATTTGATTTTTTTGGTTCCGTCGTCGGCGTCTTTGGGCGCGCTCGGCGCGGTCGGTGACGAGCCGCTGCCGGAGCCCGCCGAGCCGCCCGAATTGAGCAGGATCGGCGTGCCCGACACCGCCACGCTGACCGGCCCGACCACCACGAAGGCGCCGCCCGCCTTCAGCGTAATGCTCGCACCCGCTTCGATCACGATGTTCATGCCGGCCTTGATGTGGATATTCATGCCGGCGTCGATCGCATAGTCCATGCCGACCTTTTCCTGCAACTTCTGCCCGACCTTCAGCGACGCGTTGCCATCGACCTGGGCGTTCTGGTCGCCCGTCACGGCGTCGTGGCGCGCGCCGGTGATCGCCACGAACTCGTTGCCGGTCACTTTCAGATGCCGGTCGTTGCCGACGTTACTCAGCATGTCGTTCTTGACCCAGGTCTCGTGGTCCTTCTCGGCGTGGAAGAACAGTTGCTCGCTGCCCTTGTCGTCGTCGAAACGCATTTCGTTGAAACCGCTGCCGCCCTTGGTCGAATTGCTCTTCAGCGTCGAGAACATCTGATTGGCCGGCAGTTCGTACGGCGGCATCGTGTTCGCGTTGTAGACGCAAGCGGTCACGAGCGGCCGGTTCGGATCGCCCTCGACGAACTCGACGACCACCTCCTGACCGATCCGCGGCAAGAAGAACGTGCCCCAGCGTTTGCCGGCCCAGCTCTGCGACACCCGCACCCAGCACCGCTTCATGCGCGCGTCGGCATCGGCCGGCGGAGCGAACTGCTCCCAATGAAACTGCACCTTGATGCGGCCATATTTATCGGTGAGGATTTCTTCGCCGTCCGGGCCGACCACCATGGCGGTCTGCGGGCCCGCCACGACCGGCTGCGGCGTCAGCCGCTCAGAGCGGAAGTGGTTTTCCTTGCGCAACACGGTGAACGCGCAGTCGAAGAGCGGCAGCGAAGGATCGTGGCGCACCGTCGACACATAGACATCCGAATTGATCTCGTACGCGGCGCTGACCACCAGATACTCGTGGTTCTGCGCATCGCAGGCGTGATTCTCGAGCTTGAACTGACCGCCCGGCCTGATGCCGCGCGCGCTCGATCGGCCCGAAATGCTGTCGTTGCGCGCCTGACGGATCTCGATACCGACCTTCGCATAGCGGTCGCCATCGCTCGACTGCGCGTGGCCGCTCAGATGTTCCTGCATCGCGTACACCGGCGGATCGTAGACTTTCGGCCGCGTCGCGCGCGACAGCAGGCCTTGCTGGTTGCTCAACGTGGGCTTTTCGAAATCGTAGTCGTTGACTTCGTACTTGCCGGTCTGCAATTCCGCGCCCGAACTCCACGCATACACGCATTCCTTCTCATTCGAAGGCTCGTACCACGCGTCGTAAGAAATCGACGCATAGTGTTCGATCGGTCCGTGAACGTCGCTCGAATCGGTCAACACCAGCGTGTGCTTGCCCCCTTTGTGCTCGAAGTAGTAGTACATGCCCTCGTGCTCCATCAGGCGGCTCACGAAGGCGAAATCGGTCTCCCGGTATTGCGCGCAGTGCTGCAGCGGCGGATAGGTCGCCTGGCATTTATTGCTGACGTCGATGTTGTAGTCCTGCAGCACGCCGGTCACGATATCGAGCACGCTCTTTTCATGGAAAAAGCGGCTGTGCGACGCGCGCGTGAGCAGCCACAGCCGCGGACGCACCACCGCTTCATAGCGCGCCATGCGGTTGCGGGTGTTGTCGCCCGGTGCGACGATCCGGAACGCCGTGACGATCCCGTTGAATTGCCGCTCGCCGTCCTCTGGCAACGACAGCGCAATCGAGATGTCATGCCCGAGCAGATCGCCGGCCTGCAGATCGTTGCGCTTGCCAAGCAGATCGAGCCGCCATTCGCTCAGGCGCCCCAACTCCTCGGTGCCGCTCAGATGCAGAAACAGCAGATCCTCGCCGGCAGGCGCGCAACTGACGGTGACGTGTCGGTTCGGGTTTTGCGTGGTCATGTCACGGAATCATCGTCTTGACTGTCGCCGGATTGACGATCGTGACCACGCCACCCCAGTTGCACATGCAGGTCGACACGTTGTCGAGCGACGGCTGGTTGCCGAGCAGCACGGTCGGCGCGCCCGGCGTCCACGGCGTCATGGTGGCCGGAATGCACGGCATCGGCGTCAGCACGCCCAACGCCGCCGCCGTCGCGGCGGCGACGGTCGGATTGGCGGGCGAGCTGCACACGCCGAACGGCATGATATTGACGAGCGGAATGTGATCCATGATGTTGGCCGCGGGCGGCCCTTCGCCCATCACCCGGTTGACCGGCAACACCACGAGCGTCGAAGGCGCCGCGCCGAACGAACATTGCAGCGTCGCGCCCATGCTGACTTGTTGCGGCATAAGAAGGCATCCTCCCCTTTCGATCAATCGAACGTATAGAGAAATTCACCGTCGCGCGCGCCGATCTGCACTTTCGTGACCGCGCTGCCGTTCATCATCCGCGTCAGAAACTCGGTGCTGATGCGCGGCAACAGCGTGTTGGTCAGGATCGCGTCGATCATGCGTCCGCCGCTTTCGAGTTCGGTGCAGCGGCTGCCGATCAGCTTCACGACGTCGTCGTCGTAGCTGAACGGAATCTTGTGCGACACGCGGATGCGTTTCTCGATCCGGCCGAGCTGCAGCCGGATGATCGCGCCGAGCATCTCGTCGGACAGCGGAAAGTACGGAATGACCACGACGCGCCCCAGCAAGGCCGGCGGAAACACTTTCAGCAACGGCTCGCGCAGCGCTTTCGCAATACCCTCCGGCTCCGGCATCAGCTCCGGGTCCTTGCACAGGCTCGTGATCAGATCCGTGCCGACATTGGTGGTCAACAGGATCAGCGTGTTCTTGAAGTCGATCACGCGGCCCTCGCCGTCTTCCATCCAACCCTTGTCGAACACCTGGAAGAACAGCTCGTGGACGTCGGGATGCGCCTTCTCGACCTCGTCGAGCAGCACCACGCTGTATGGACGGCGGCGCACCGCCTCGGTCAGCACGCCGCCTTCGCCGTAGCCGACGTAGCCGGGCGGCGCGCCCTTCAGGGACGACACCGTATGCGCTTCCTGATACTCGCTCATGTTGATCGTGATGACGTTCTGCTCGCCGCCATACAGCACCTCGGCGAGCGCCAGCGCGGTCTCGGTCTTGCCGACTCCGGAGGTGCCGGCGAGCATGAACACGCCGATCGGCTTGTTCGGATTGTCGAGACCCGCGCGCGAAGTTTGAATGCGCCGCGCGATCATCTCCGTCGCATGAGCCTGGCCGATGATGCGCCGGTTCAGGTTCTCCGCGAGCTTCAGGACGTTTTCGATTTCGTTGCGGACCATCCGGCCCACCGGTATGCCGGTCCAGTCCTGCACGACGGAGGCGACCGCCTGCTGGTCGACGGTCGGCAGGATCAAAGGGTCTTCGCCTTGATGCTGCGCGAGCTGCGCCTGCAGGTCGCGCAGTTCGGCGAGCCGCGCTTCGCGCGTCGCGGTGTCGCTGGCGAGGTTGTCAGTCGCGCCGGTGGCCGCTGTTTCGTTTACCGTTCCGTTCGCAGCTTCGTTCGCTTCGTTCGCTTCGTTCGCTTCGTTCGCTTCGTTCGCTTCGTTCGTGCGGCTGGCTTGCGCCGCGCCTTCCACCTTGCCGGTCTCGCCCCGCAGTTGCGCGCGCAGCGCGAGAATCCGCGTCACCAGTTGTTTTTCCGCCTGCCAGCGGGTGTCGAGCGTGGCGAGACGCGCCTGTTCGGCGGCGAGCTTTTCCGCCGCGGCGGCTTCACGCTCCCGCGTGTCGACGCCCACCGCGCTTTCTCGGCCGATGATCGCCAGCTCGGTTTCGAGCGCGACGATCCGCTTGCGCGAATCGTCGACCGCTGCGGGCGTCGCATGCTGGCTGACCGCCACGCGCGCGCAGGCGGTGTCGAGCAGGCTGACCGCCTTGTCGGGCAACTGCCGCGCCGGGATGTAGCGATGCGACAGACGTACCGCGGCTTCGAGCGCTTCGTCGAGCACCTGCACCTTGTGGTGCTGCTCCATCGTCGAGGTGACACCCCGCATCATCAGGATCGCGCGGGTCTCGTCCGGCTCGCTGACCTGCACGACCTGGAAGCGCCGCGTCAGTGCGGGGTCCTTCTCGATGTGCTTCTTGTATTCGGCCCACGTGGTTGCGGCCACCGTGCGCAGCGTGCCGCGCGCGAGCGCCGGTTTCAGCAGATTCGCCGCGTCGCCGGTGCCGGCCGCCCCGCCCGCGCCGACCAGCGTGTGCGCTTCGTCGATGAACAGGATGATCGGCTTTTCCGAGGCCTGCACTTCCTCGATCACCTGCCGCAAGCGGTTCTCGAACTCGCCCTTCATGCTCGCGCCCGCCTGCAACAGACCGACGTCGAGCGTGCGCAACTGCACGTCGTGCAGCGACGGCGGCACGTCGCCCGCCGCGATGCGCTGCGCGAAGCCTTCGACCACCGCGGTTTTGCCGACGCCCGCTTCGCCCGTCAGGATCGGATTGTTCTGGCGGCGGCGCATCAGGATGTCGATCACCTGGCGAATTTCCTCGTCGCGCCCGACGATCGGGTCGAGCTTGCCGTTGCGCGCCTGTTCGGTCAGATCGGTGGTGAAGCGCCGCAGCGCTTCCTGCTTGCCCAGCGCGGCGGCCGGCACCGGGCCGCCCGTGGTGTCCGCGTCGCCGCCTTCGCGCTGCGCGCCGCCCGCCTGAAAACCATCGCTCGCGCTCAGCGCCGCTTCGGGCGACTCGCGCAGCAGGCTGTGAAATTCGTCGACGAGCGAATCGAGCTTGATGCGCTCGAACTGACGCGAGATGCCGTAGAGCCCGTTGCGCAGCGACGGCGTCTTCAGGAGGCCGACCACCAGATGGCCGGTACGCACCTGCGACTCGCCGAACATCAGCGAGCCGAACACCCAGCCACGTTCGACCGCCTCCTCGACTTGCGACGAGATGTCGGTCACCGAAGCCGAACCGCGCGGCAGACGGTCGAGCGCTTCGGTCAGATCGCGCGCCAACGCGGAAGGCTCGAGCCCGTAGTGTTTGACGATGCGGTGCAGATCGGAGTCCTGCAGTTGCAGGATCTGGTGGAACCAGTGCGACAGCTCGATATAAGGATTGCCGCGCAACTTGCAAAACACGTTCGCGCTCTCGATTGCGCGGAATCCGAGCTTGTTCAGCTTGCCGAACAACGCTGCCCGTTTGATCTCGGCCATTTCTCTATTCCCTCGATGATGTCGATGGCGGCGCCCCCGCGGACACCTCGCGGGCCGCCACGGCAATCCGTGAACGGCCGTCCGGACCGGTCGGCCGCAACACCAGCTGCCGCTGATCGCCGCGCGCCGGGTGGCCGAGCGTCCACGTGGTGTAACCGAGCCGCGTGTGGCGCCCGAGCTTCAGGCGTGGCACCGCCTCCTGTTTCAGCACCAGCCGGAGATCCCAATCGAGCCCGTCGCGCGAGTAATTGCGCACCCAGTCGACGAGGCGCTTCAGACTCTCGCCGCCCGGCAGGAAGCGCTCGTAATCAGCGCGGCTCAACGGTCCGATGACGATGCGGAATTTATGCTGGCAATCCCAGACTCGCGCGCCGAGCAGCGTCGACACGCCGAGCGCGGCCGAACCGTCCGCTGCGCCCAGGCGCAACAACGAATTCGCGGGCAGCGTCATCCAATGGCCGACCCACTGCTCGATGTCGACCGGCAGGTTGAAAAAGCGCGCCAGCACGAGTTTCAAACCGGCGGCCGGACGGGTCGGGCCGCCCAGCAATCCGGCGAAGTGCAGTTTGGCGAAATCGGGCACCGCGTCGCGCTCGCGCAGCGTCGGCTCGCCCAGCCCGAACACGCTGCCGACATAAAAGGAAAAGCGATCGCGCCCCGGACGGTCGAGACTCACGGCCGGTTGCGCATTGGCCCACGCGCGATAGAACAGCGACACCATCCGGTGGTGAAAGACATCGAGAAAGCGCGCGAAGGTCGGATCGTTCGCGTTGCGGGCGCGGTCGCGAGCGTACTCGGTCAGATGGGTGGGCAACGGACCATGCGGCCCGAGCAGGCCGAAGAACTTGACCGCGAGGCGCGCGGCGTGATGCTCGCCGGCCGGGGTGAAGTCACCGAGCGTGGTCGGATGGAAAACCAGTTCGGGCTCCTGCACGAAACGGATCGCATCGTCGCGCGGCTGCATCGACTCGCCGACGCGCGGCTTGTCCGCATACGCGTTCTCCAGCAGCCGCACGACCTGGAAGAAGTCGAAGCGGCGCGCATCGTCTTCGAGCCGGCGCAACAGTGTCAGAGCGTCCGGCATTGTCCGACCCTCGCTGGCCAGCGCATGATCTCGCCGCGCGACAGCGTCTTCACGACGGTCTCGGTGAACGAGTTGATCGATACGTATTGCGCGAAATATTGCGCGAGCACGGCACCGAGCAGAAACGCGCCGGCGCCTTCGAACGCGGCTTCGTCGAGCGTCAGCGTCACTTCGAGACCGCGGCCGAATACGATCGGTCCCGCGCCCGGCAAGCGTCGCGTCACCGAGCGCGAATCGATCGAGCGCACGCCCTCGATCAGCCGCTGACTCGCGATCTCGTCGGCGGGACAGTAGAGACTCAGCAGATCGCGCAGCGCGCGGGCGCCCTCCTGTGCATCGTTATCGAGCAGCGACGAGTAGTTCAACGACAGGTGACTCAACAGCCGCCACGCCACGGCCCCGTGCGCATACGACGGCAGCGGCCGGCTCGGGCCGCTCACGCAGCGCACGCTCTGCACCGGCGCTTCGACATCGAGCGTGAAATCGGCGGGGCCGACGCCGACCGGCATCGTCAGTGGCAGGTCGCGATTCGTGCACAGCACCTGCAAGCCGAGTTGCCGCAGGTCAGCGCGAAACGGCGCATTGCTCGCGTCCACCAGCGCGATGAACATCTCGCTGCCGAGGTAGCTCGTGCGCGGGCCGCGCTCATGCTGACGCGCCGAAGGCAGCCGTTTTTCGCGGCGCACCTGGTAGTACGCGCCGGCGCGATACGTCGCGCCGAGATCGCGCGCGTGATAGAACGGCTCGAAGCGCTGCTCGCCCCCGGCGCCCGCGCTATAGCCGGTCGCACTCTCGATCTGATAGATCTCGAAGTCCATCGGCCGGGTGCGGTCGGCCACCACGTGATATTCGAACTGTTCGTCCGACAGCGCGATGCGATCGGTACGCCGCGAAAAGAGATTGATCGCGGGCGTGCAATGCAGCGCGAAATTATTGGCATCGAGCGATTGTTCGAGCAGCGGATCACCGCGTTTGAGCAACACGATGACTTCGATTTCGCTGTCCGCGCAACGCCGCAACGCCGCGTGCAAACCGTCGATGGCGAGAAACATGAAGCGCTGCGCAAACGCGAAATACTCCTGCAACAGCCGGTAGCCCTGGAACGACTGCCGGCTGACCGGCAGCAGTGCTTCATCGTCGGCAAACCCGAGCGGCCGCAGCGCGCTCGCCGGCAACTGCACATGCCAGGACGCCGGACGTTTGGCCGGCATCACGACGACGCCGCTCACCGAACCGAGCAGACGCTCGTGGATACGCGTGGCCATCCCGTCCGCGCCGCGCAGATACAGCGTCAGCCGGTCGAGTTTCAGCTGGTTGATTCTCAGACCAGCGGTGGCGCGTAAGCGCAGCCTGAGGCCGGCCTTGATAGCGGCGCCCGCCGCCATGCTCGCCGGCAGCGCGCTGTCGATGCCACCGAGCGAGCCCGCGTGCGTAAAAAACCGCGCTTCCGTGATTTCGAGCGGCCAAAGCTTCAGTTCGTGCGCGCTGCGGTATTCGCAGCGCGTCGAGCCGTTCTTGTCGAGCACGCTGCGCAGCGTACTGCCGCGTGGAACCCGCACGCCGTCCGCGAGATTGGAGCTGGTCAGGTCCGGCTGGATCTGCACCACGGCCATCGACGGCGTGGGCGCGAGGTAATGCGGGTACACCAGCTCCGCGAGATGCTGGGTGAAGCGCGGAAACTCGTCGTCGATCTTCAGTTGCACGCGCGCCGCGAGGAAACTGAAGCCTTCGAGCAGACGCTCCACGTAGGGGTCCGCGCATTCGAGGTTTTCCAGTCCGAGGCGCCCGGCGATCTTCGGAAATTCGCGCGCGAACTCGCCGCCCATCTCCCGAAGATGCTGCAGTTCCTGGCTGTAGTATTTGATCAGGTCTGGATTCATGGCTTCAGCGCGGCCCGCCCTGGTCGATCACGCGGATTTCGCCGACTTCCAGGTCGAGTTCGGTCCTGAAGTAGAGCCGCTCCGGATACGGCTGCGCCCACAGATCGCCCTCCACCAGAAACGACACGGTGTTGTGGCGCCCGGTCGTCTCTTCGAGTTGCATCGAACTGACCCGCACGGTGTCGCGCAGAATGCGCGGCTCGAACGCCCAGATCGCATCGCGCACGAGCCGCTCGAGCCGCGACGGATCGATGCCTGAGGCGGTCTTGCCGGCAATGTCCGGCAGGCCGAAATTGATCACGGAGGTCGCGACATACGGATAGCCGCTCAGATCCTGCACCGACGCGAGGCCATTCGCGTTCAGCAGCCAACCGAGGTCGCGCTGCACGCTCTCGCGCAGCGCGCGCATCGACAGAACGCGCCGCTCGCGCGCTTCCTGCTTCGCCTCCGGTTCGAGATCGGTCAGCCGGTCGAGCAGCGACGGTTGCAGGCGATCACGCGCGGTCAGTTCAGCCATGATCCGGAGCGGCCGCGCCGTCCTGTTCGGCAGGCGCGTCGCCGCTCGTCAGTTCGATGGTGCGCACGTCGAAGAGCGCGTAGTCGTTCGCATCGGAGGCGAACATACGCTGTCCCACCGGCCGCGCGAGCACGGGATCGTCACCGATCCATTCGGTCAGGCGCGCGAGCCACAACGCTCGATTCGGCTCGGCGAGCGTGCCCGGATAGCGGGCGGGAATCAGACCGGCGCCCTGGCCGTCGTTGGCCCACGTGAAAACGGCCGGCATCCAGACGCGGTCGCGCAGGTCGGACGGCGGCTCGATTTCGATCCGTTTGATGCGCGAAAAAGGAATCCAGTAATAGCGGCCGTTCAGCACGGCTTCGAGTGTCGGGCCGAGCCGGTTGTCGGCGTCGGCGAGCCACCTGAACGGTTCGCCATTCAATGCGCCGGCGCTGGCGGGTGCCTCGTCGAGCGCCCGCGCGCGCGCGGCGGCCGCCGCGCCGCTATCGCCCGCGGTGTCGAGCCGCAATGCCTCGAGGAGCAACGCAAGCCAGCCGGTCGGCTCGCCGAAGATCAGCGGCGCGCGCTCGCCTTTGAAAACCGCTTCGCGCAGCGCCTCGCATTGCAACGCTTCACGATAGGTTTGCACCATCGGCAACGCGGCCGCGTCGAGTTCGCCGACGACGTTCAGTTGCGTCAATGCGCGATCCCAGGCGCCCGTCACCGCGAGCAACTGGAATAGAAAGACGCGATAGGCGGCTTTCGACGGATCCTTGCGAACCTGTTTTTGCAATTCGCGCAGACATCCGTCCAGATCGCCTTCGCGCAAGCATTCTTCTGCGTTCATGCCGGTTCGCTCCGGTCTGGCTCGAGTCGTCCCACCCGCCGCCGCACTGCGACGGCAGGACCGCCGCAGTGCAGTCGCCCTTTGCGCTCAGCCGATCAGGTAGTGGCGTTGGCGGGGATGTTCCATTTCACTTCGACCACCCCGCCTTCCTTCTCGCCCTTCGCGTTTTGCGGCTGGTACTCGACATGGAATTTTTCGAAGTTGAGCGTGACGTTCTCGGTGAAGCGTTCTTCGCCGCCCGAGCCGCCGGTCGAATACGAGCTGATCAGTACGCCGTTCAACGTGATCTTGTAGTACTCGAGCGGATTGTCGCCACCTGCCTTGCGCACCGTCAGCAACGCCGTGTCGATGTGCGTGCCTTTGGTGCAGGCTGCCATGATCGGCGGACTCGCCTTGTCGCTGTATTTGGTAAATGACAGGTCCTGCACCGACACCTTGCCGGCGCCGCCGCCCGTGCCCATGTGCATCGTGCCGCTCTGGCTCATGCCCCAGCTCCACGCGAGCACTTCGATTTCTTCCTTGTGGGTCTTGTCCTGCGACTCGCCCTTGATATCGCCCAGCTTCATGAACATGTCGATGGCCATCTTCTTCTCCGCTCAAAGCAATTCGTCACTGAATGGGGATTTCCGTCATGCCGCCTTGGCGGACGGAAGCTTCGAAACCAACCGTAGCGATACGGTCAGGCCTTCCAACTGGTAGTGCGGACGCAGGAAAAACTTCGACGTGTAATAACCGGGATTGCCTTCGACTTCCTCGACGACCACCTCGGCGGCCGCGAGCGGGCGTCGTGCCTTGGACTCTTCCGTCGAGTGCGCCGGATCGCCGTCGACGTACTGAAGGATCCAGTTCTGCAGCCAGCGCTGCATGTCGTCCCTCTCCTTGAAACTGCCGATCTTGTCGCGCACGATGCACTTCAGGTAGTGAGCGAAGCGGCTGCAGGCGAACAGGTAGGGCAGACGCGCGGCCAGGTTCGCGTTCGCGGTGGCATCGGGGTCTTCGAACTCGGCGGGCTTGTGCAGCGACTGCGCGCCGATGAAGGCGGCGAAATCGGAGTTCTTCTTGTGCACGAGCGGCATGAAGCCGTTCTTCGCGAGTTCGGCTTCGCGGCGATCGCTAATGGCGATTTCGGTCGGGCACTTCATGTCGATGCCGCCGTCGTCGGTGGGGAACGCGTGCACCGGCAGGTTCTCGACGGCGCCCCCCGACTCGATGCCGCGAATCCGCGAACACCAGCCGTACATCTTGAACGAGCGGTTGATATTGGTCGCCATCGCATAGGCGGCATTGGCCCATGCGTATTTGCCGCTGTCCGCGCCGGCCGTGTCTTCCTCGAAATCGAATTCCTCGACCGGATTGGTCTTGGCGCCATACGGCGCGCGCGCGAGAAAACGCGGCATCGCGAGACCGACGTAGCGCGCATCCTCGGATTCGCGCAGCGAGCGCCACGCGGCATGCTCAGGCGTCTGGAAGATTTTCGTCAGGTCGCGCGGATTGGCCAGCTCCTGCCATGAATCCATCAGCATCACCGCGGGATCGGCGCCGGCGATGAACGGCGCATGCGCGGCGGCCGAGATCTTTGATATCTGCGTCAGCAGATCGACGTCGGGCCCGCCGTTGTCGAAGTAATAATCAGCCACCAGCGCGCCATACGGCTCGCCGCCGAACTGGCCGTATTCCTCTTCGTAGAGCTTCTTGAAGATCGGGCTTTGATCCCACGCGGTGCCCTTGTACTTCTTGAGCGTCTTGTACAGATCGCCCTTCGATACGTTCATCACGCGGATCTTCAACGTCTCGTCCGTCTCGGTGTTGTTGACCAGATAGTGCAAGCCGCGCCACGCGCTCTCGACTTTCTGGAACTCTTCCGAATGGATGATCTGATTGATCTGGGCGGTCAGCTTCTCGTCGATCTGCGCGATCAGCGATTCGATCGTCGCGAGCACATCGCCCGAAATCACGTTCGTATCGCGCAGCGCCTGTTCGGCGAGCGTGCGCACCGCCGTCTCGACGGCTTCCTTCGCCTTCTCGCTCTTCGGCTTGAATTCCTTTTGCAGCAGATTCGCGAAATCGCTCGTTTCAAGCGACGCCTCGCCGGGTTGCGCTTGCCCTTGGGTGCTAGGTTCAGCCATGGTCAGACTCCCCTGTAGATCACGCTCATTGCTGCGGCTTCGGTGCGGACGCCAACGACTGCAGCAACGCAGGATCGTTGAGCAGTTTCGCGATCAGCTCCTCGGCGCCGGTCTTGCCGTCCATATAGGTCAGCAGGTTTTGCAACTGGCCGCGCGCCTCCAGCAGCTTCGACAACGCGTCCACCTTGCGCGCGACCGCCGCGGGCGAAAAGTCGTCCATGCTCTCGAAGGTCATGTCGACCGCGAGGTTGCCCTGACCGGTCAGCATGTTCGGCACCTGCACGGCGACGCGCGGTTTCATCGACTTCAGACGCTCGTCGAAGTTGTCGACGTCGATCTCGAGAAACTTTCGATCCGCCACCGGCGCGAGCGGGTCCGCCGGCTGACCGGAGAGATCGGCCAGCACGCCCATGACGAAGGGCAGATTGACCTTTTTCTCCGACCCGTAGACTTCGACGTCATATTCGATCTGAACTCGCGGCGCTCGATTGCGCGCGATGAATTTCTGGCTGCTTTCCTTGGCCACGACCATTCCCCTGGTTGACGCCGCACGGCCGCGAGCAGCGCGCCGCATGACTGGCGTTGCTAGAAGCGAAAAAGCCCATCCCCGCCTGACTGCTTACTCGTTTTCGATACCGCCGGCCTGCCTGGCCTGGCGCACGCCTTCGGGCGCGAGGTCCTGCAGAATTTCCATGAAGTTCCTGTCGACCAGCCGGCGCGCGCGCCGCAGCAGCAGCGGCAACGGGCTGGAGGGTTCGTGACGCTCGTAGTACGCGCAGATCTTGTCGATCATGCGGATCACGTCCTGACGGTCCGTGATGTCGCCGGACAGCGGCACGGGTGCCGGCGCCGCGCCGGCGCTTTCGCCCGGGGTCACGTCGCCGTTCGGCGATGCTTGCGGCGCTCCGCCCGGGACGTCGAGACGTTCGCCGAGAAAGTCGGCTGCACGCCGCAGCAGCCTCGATAGCGGCGACAGATCGATGGAGCGCGCCGCGCCGACACGCTCGGTCAATACCGTCTCGATGCGCATCGCGCTATGCGTGGCCGCGAGCAAGGCAGTGTGCGCTTCAGCGGCGTCTTCGTGGGCGTCGGCGATCACCGCGTCGATCGAGCTCAGCGACGCCGCCTCGACGCCCTTGGGCAGCGGCACTTCGCCGGTCGCATATTCGATGTCGCGCAAGCTGACGCCACCGTGCGCGCGCGACGACGCGAGCGGTGCGTCGCGCACGTCCACCAGCATGCCGGACGGTTCGACGAGGGCGGCGAGCGCGTTGACGCGGGCGGTCGGATCGTTGTCGTCGTCGGGATCGAGCTGTGGATAGACATGGTCCCAGCGCTGTTCGAGCAGGCCTTCGACGAGTGCGAGGCCCTCGGCGAAGCCGGCGAAACGACGGCGATTGAGTAGCGCGCGCGCCAGGTGTACCGCGACGCGCAAGTCGCGGCCTTTTGCGAGCAGATCGAGCGACAGCGCTTCGGCCACTTTCCAGTCAGGCGGCGTGGCGGCGACCATGGTCTCGCCGAACTGCACCTCCGGCTTGCCGTGGACGACCTGCTCGAGCGCAAGGAAGTCAGGGTCGTACTCGAGGTCGTCCCCGCATGGACTGGCAGCTGATATGTCGGCAAGCATTTCGCCCGCGAGAAGCGTGGCCATGTCTGGTATCGGTCTCGGATGAGTAGTCTCGACGCACCGTAAGTGACCGGTACGGGTTGCCCTTGCCCGCCGGGAATCAGCGTTCCCGGAAATACGTGTTAACTCTGATTAGATTGCCTTCGCCAGCTATTGCGATGTTTTTAGCGAGCGTTGTCCTTTCTCGGCGGCAATCCGATATGAGAATAGCACGCAGCCCGGAAAATCAAAGCCGGATAGCAATAGAAACGGATTTTGTTTAATTAAGCGAAACAGTATATGTAATACCATTCAACTCCATAAACACTTAAGAAGTTTTAACCTTTTCGTTCCGGCACCATTACAATCACAAGCCCCGACAGTCGTCTTACGACCTCACCAGCGCGCCCTTTCAGGACGGTCGATTGGCGGGATCGCCCGACATCTGGGTAAACGAATCAGGTGCCCGGATTTTTTAAAAAATTTGACCTTTCCGGGTTGCCGGTAAGCGCTTACGTTGCGTTTAGGGTTAGTCCTGATAGCGATAGAACCCGTCGCCGCAGCGGTGAATAACATATTAAGTTTTACCTTGTAATATATAAAACGTGCCAATAGACTAAGTCTGTTTTCCAATCACGCGCCGGTTGCACGGCGGAATTGCCGGTATTGCAAGCGTTTGGCATACGCAATCTGCCCGATATGGCGGCAAAGCGAGTGCCGGATTCATTGGGGACAGAAAACCGGCGCACCACACACGCGGCGAAATGGGTAGTGTCAGCAGCCGGGCTCCGCCCTTAAGAAGCGGGGCTCACCACCTCGGGGTGAAAAGTGGCAGATATCCAAAGCGCTGCAATTGCCGACCACGCTGGAGAAAGCGCACTGCCCGACCTGTGGCAACGCCGCACCTGCCTGAGCCACGACGAAATGGCGTCGATCTATACGATCGTGCGCCGCGCGCTGACCGGCTACCATCCGTCGGAATTGCAGGCGCTGGGCGAGGACAAGGAAGAACTGATCTCGCAGTTCCTCTATCTCAAGGTGTTCCGTTTCGATACCGCGCCGACGGCATTGCCCACCTTCCCGCTGCACAGCGCGCCGTCGACCAGCCATGCCGTGTGCGCCTATTTCCGCCGCTATCTGATCGACTGTCTGCGCAGCGCGAGCCATCAGCGCAACGTGTCGCTCGACGAAGGCGACGTGATGCTCGAAATCGACCGGCAAACGGCTTTTCATCCCGATCCGATCGGCTCGGTCCTGTTGCAATACGGTCTGCACGAAGCCGAGGTACGCGACTCCGCGTCGCATTTCATTGCTTCGCTCGACGACGCCGACCGCATGCTGCTCGCCGGCAGTCTCGGCTGGCTGTCGAACGAGAAAGGCGGTCTGTCGCAGGTGGCCGCGCGTTACGGCATCGCGTCGTATCACTACCGGGCGCGCAAGCTTGGCGTCACGCTGAAAAAAGGCTCGATACCCGCCGACTTCGCCCGCACGCAAATCGGCCAATGGATCGAGCACAGCCTTGGCATTGACATCTCGCCGGGCAATCGCATCGTCATCCTGCTGGTTCTGGGCATTCTGTCCGCGCAGTCGCACGCGCAGGAATGAGCTCGACAGACCACGAGCATATGAGAGGTCAACGGTGCAACTTGCCACCGCAAGCCTGACCGACAGGGGCGACCGCCCGCGCAACGAAGATTCGTTCGGCGACTGGTCGAGCGAACGGCTCTACTATTGCGTCGTCGCCGACGGCGCCGGCGGACACGGCGGCGGCGACACCGCCTCGCGCCTCGTCGTCGCTTCGGTGCTGGCGGATTTGCGCTACCTGACCGTTGCCGAATTGCCGCCGACGGGCGACCGGCTGATCAGCGCGCTCACGCATGCCAATGAGAACATCGTCGAAGAACAGTTGCGCGGCAAAGGCAATGAAAAAGACATGCGCTCGACGGCCGTGGTGCTCGCCATCGACCGCGAATGCGCGACGGCCGCGTGGGCCCATTGCGGCGACACCCGCCTCTACTGTTTCCGCCACGGCGAGATCTGCGCGCGCACGCGCGACCACAGCATGGTTCAGCAGATGGTCGACGCGCGGCTGCTCGCCGAGGAGGAGATGCGTCATCATCCGCGCCGCAACGTGCTGTATGCGGCGCTGGGCACGCGCGACGCACTCAACATTGCGGGCGTCGACGGTACTTTCGCGCTGCATGACGGCGACGCTTTCCTGATCTGCACGGACGGCCTGTGGGAGTACGCCGACGACGCCGGCATCGCCGACGCGCTGGCCCATGCGGCGACACCCGGCGCCTGGCTCGACGCGCTCGCGCAACAGGTGCGCGCGAGCGCCAGCACGAATCACGACAACTTCACGGCGTTCGCGGTGTGGGTCGGCGACGACGCAGAGGCGACGCAATTGATGCCCGGCCCGGCACAGGCGTAACGCAGCGGATCAGCATCGGAACGGGGCTCGCATCATGCCGATCTCGATCATCATTCCCTGTCTGCAGATGGCGGCAACGCTTGGCCGCGCACTGGAAAGCTGCCTGATCCAGCCTGAGGCCGCGCAAATCATCGTCGTCGACGATGGCTCGACCGATGCTTCGATCGAACTCGCGCAACATTACGGCCGCCTCGACGCGCGCGTGCAGGTGCTGCGCATGCACGTGAACGGCGGTGTCGCCGCCGCGCGCAACTGGGCCGCGATGCACGCGACCGAGGATCTGCTCGGATTCATCGACGCCGACGACGAATATCTGCCCGGCGCGCTGGCCGCGGCGAGTGGCTATCTGCAGCGTTGTCCGGGCGAGGCATCGGTGCGGCTCGACGTCGACTATGCGGGCTTTCCGCGCGCGATCGTAGAGCATCCCGATTTCGATAAATATGCCGCAATCCTCAGCAACACCGTGCCGAGCAGTCTCGTGATCCGGCGGGCGGTGTATCGCGCGCTGGGCGGGTTTCCGCTCGACGCGTTCTTTCGTCGCGTCGGCGGAGAAGACGGCGCGTTTTCGTGGGCATTGAGCAGGCTGTTCGGCAACCGGCGGCTGATCGACGCGAAGCGGGTGCGCCAGCATTACCACCCGGCCATCCACGCTGAACGATTCTTCCGGATTCACCTCGGGATGGAGCAGCCCGTCCATCAGGAGGTCGTCGAAGCATGGCGGCTCTCGCAACGGTTCGTCGCGAGCGCCGAGGCCGCCATCGCGCAACTGCGCGCGCTGCATTCGCCCGCAGGCGCCGCGCCACCCGTCCCGCCCGCTTCGCCCGGCTCCCGCTAGAAGTCACCGCAGCCGTGCTGGGTGTTGGTCAGCAGGCAGCTGTTCAGGTTCGGCTGCGAACGCACCCGCTTCCATTCGACCGCGAGGATGTCCTGTTTCTCGCCAGGCGGCGTCGTGCTGAAGAGCGGCTGGTTCGAGCCGATGCAGATGTTGGTGCCCTGCAGATTGTTTTCGTAGACGAACGTCTGCTCCTGGCTGCTGAAAAACGTCTGCAGACCGCTTTGCGCGACCGGATTGGGGATCGGGCCCTGCGGATTCGGGATCGTGCTCTGAAACGGAATCACCGTCAGCGTGCCCGGCACTTCGTTGACGATATAGCCCACGCTGGACGTGAAGTTGGGGTCGATCGGATAGCCGCCCGCCGGTGAAGTCAGAGTGGCCGTGGTCGTCTGCGAGCCGCTCAACGTGCCCGCGGCGGTATCGCCGTTGATCAGACCGCTCGTCGTGTAGGTGAACGCCGGGTTCGGTGCGCCGACGTAGCGCGTCGCGCCGTCCGCGCTGACCGTGACCGTCGGCCGTGCGACATAGACGAAATGATTGCCGGTGGTGGGCACCGTGCCGCCCCAACTACAGCCCGAGCCAAACAGGCAGCCGTAGAAATTGGGCTGCGCGGTGTTCGGCTGCACGCTGCCGCGTGTCTCGCCGTTCCAGGTGCTGGCCCAGACTCGCCATGCGTTGCCGGCGCCAAGTGTGCCGGAGTTCGCATCGACGAACACGCCGTTCTCCATCACCAGATCGATCGAGCCGCCCGCGCTCAGATTCGTATTCGGAGCCGTCGCGGACGGCGTGCTCGCGCCCAGCCCGATATTGCCGGTCGTAGCGGTCGCGACGAGGCTGCCGGTTAGCGTAGAGTTCGTCACGCTCATCGGGCTCAACTGGCTCGCGACGGAGTCGAACGTCTGGCTCGTCAGCGGGCCGATCACGAAGCCATGCGAGTTCGAGAAGTCGACGCTCCCCGCGTTGGCCATCGCCAGCACGCCGACGTCGTTTTGCGGATCGGTCAGCGTGAAGGTACCGGGGCCGGCGAGAATCAACCCGGCGGTCTGGATGCCGCCAGGGTCCGTGACGGGACCGGCCGACAGCAGCATCAAGGTGTGGCCCGGAGTCGAGATGCCATAGGTCAGCGCGATCCCTTGACTGTCCGCGCCCGGGTTGGACAGCGTGAGATTGTTCGCGAAGCCCGGACGCGTCGGCACGCAAGGCGAGCCGGCCGATACGCACTGCCCGTTCACTGTGATGCGCCCGGTTTGCGTGCTGGACCCGAGCACGATGCTGGGAATCGACGCGAAGGTCGAGAAAGTCGGGGCGTCGATGCTGAGACCGCCGCCCGTGCCGAGCAGCGTGATCGGCATCGCGTTCTGAGCGGTGATCGTGAAGCTCGACGGGTCCACCGACGCCGGCATGATCGACAGCACGCCGCCCGGCGACGACAGCGTCGCCTGCGTGATGGCGAGGCTGCTCGCCGTGCCGTCGTTGAATGCGCGCAACACGATCGAAGCGGGATTCGTCGTCGAGATCGTCACGTTGTCGGCGGTGGCATTGGCGACCGCGCTCGTCACGCCGCCGCCGGTGGCGATGGAGGTCGGATTGATCAGCCCAAACTCGCTCTGCTCGATCTCGGGCACCGCAAGGCCGATCGCGACGCCCGGATCGGACGTCGTGGTCGAACCGGCAATGCCGATCGTGGTGGTACGCGTCCCGGTCGCGCTGATCGCGCCATTGGCGATCAGCACGCCGTAGTCGTTCTGCAGGTTCGGACTGCTTCCGGCCGGGCCGCTCACCGCGCCGCGGATATCGATCGCCCCGCCGTTGGTCGACGTGATCGTCGTGCCGTCGGTGATCAGCACACCCTGCACGAACGGACCGGTGCCGCTGCCGAACAGGCTCACCGTGCCCGTGCCGGTCGTCACCGATACGGGGGCTGTCTGGATGCAGTCCACGCATAGCGTGTTCTCGAACATCAGCCCGATCACCGAGTCGCCGTTGACCGCGGCTCCCACGCTTTGTCCGGTGAACTCGAGGTTGCCGCTCGTCGACTGGACCGACGACCCATGCATGTCGAGGCCGATGCTGACGTTCATGTTCGACGACACGCTGCCGGTGGCGGAAATGTCGCCGCTGCCGGTGCTCAACGTGGTGCCATAGAAATAGACGCCGTCCGCGAAGGTGCCGCCGGCGGCTGTACCGGTGACATTGCCCGTCACGCCGATCGCGCCGGTCGTGTTGGAGATCGTGGTGTTCTGAATCTCGACGCCGAAGCCCCCTTGCGCGCTTTGCGCCACGCTACCGTTGACCGTGATCGCGCCGCCCGAACTGCTGAGCCCGGGCTGCAGCGCGGGACCCTCGCCCACCGTGGCGCCGCCGGTCAGGAACACGCCCATCGCGCTGCTGCCTGAAGAACTGCCGTTCACGCTCAGTGCCCCGCTCGTCGTGCTGGCTGAAGTGCCTGATAGAAGCACGCCGATGCCCTGATCCTCGATATTCGAACTGCCGGCGCCGCTGATGGTGAGCGCGCCGCTGCCGGTTTGAATCGTATTGTCACCTTGTGCGATCACGCCGTCGTTGCCTCCGCCGCCGGCGGTGGCCGTGCCGGTGATGCGAAGCGCGCCGCTCGTCGTCGACAGCGAGCTGGTGCCGTTGATCGCCACACCGTTGGCGTTCGGACCCAGCGCCACGCCCGTCAGCGAGAACACGCCGCCCTCCGCGGAAATGGTCGACGAGTCGATGAAAATGGCCGACGACGACGTGATCAGATAGCCAATCGCCACGCCATTGATCGGGAACGTGCCGGTGACCGTCAGATCGCCGCCCGCGGTGTCGATGTTCGAGTTCTGGATCAGGACCGGGCTCGCGCCACCGCTTCCCAACGTCACGCTGCCGCCGTTGGTCTTCACCGTGACGCCCTGGAACGAGACCAGACTGAGCGGACTCGTGCCGCCCACGTTCGCATCGAATACGAGGCTGAGCGGCCCCGCGCTCGACGTGATGGTGTTGTTGACCAGCACCGATCCCGTCGCGCTCAGCTTCAGCGTGGCGGGAAGCGTGCCGGTCGTGAGGTTGAGCGGCGCGTCGACGACGATGTCGCCCGCGCCGAAGTTGGGATCGGTCCCTGTCAGTACTGTCACCGACGTGCCGAGGCTCAGCGGACCGGTGAGCGCCGTGTTCAGGATGAACGTGCTGCCCGTGATCGGCCCGAACGTCATGGTGTTCGAATCGGCTGCGGTTTGCGTCGGGACCGGCGCCGCGGTGACATCCGGCACCTGCGTCACGATGTCGACCTCGAACGGATCGAGCAGCCACCTGCCGCCCTGACCCTTCGCCGCCGATGCGTCGACGCTCATGCCGGTCGTGTCGAGCGTGTGGCCGGACGTTTCGATCAAGCCGCCGTTACCGCCCTGCGGCCCGCCCTTCGCGGTCAACGTGCCGTAAATGCGGCCGGCCGTTTCGCTGTAAGCCACGACGTTGCCGCCATTGCCGTCGACGAGCGCATCCGCATGGAGGCTGGCGGTCGGCGACATCCAGATCGCATTGGCATTGCGAACGGAGGGGTCCGCACCCGCCGGGCCGCCGCCGAAGTGGACGGTTCCGCCGCCCGCGGCGCCGCTCGCATCGACGTACGCTCCGGCCAGCAGCGCCACGTCGTAGCCGGTCACGTCGATCCTGCCGCCGGTTTGCCCCGCGCCGCCGCTGGCGTCGAGCGTCCCGCTCACCTGTGTCACGCCGTTCGTGCCGCCGTCGAGCAGAATGCGGCCGTCGTGTTCGCTCAGGCTCTGCGCGCGCACGATGCCTTGCTGGTTGATGACGGTGCCCGCCAGCGCGTCGGCCGTCTGTGCGCTCATCACCACGGTGCCGCCGTCGGCGGCCAGCGTGCCGGTATTGCCGATCAGCGCGTGCGCCGCGCCCTGGTTGATCTTCAGGGTGGTCAAACCGTCGCCGGCAAAGTCGACGGTGATGTCGTTGCCCGCGCCCAGCGCGACGCTGCCTAGTTTTGCGCTGACCGTGCCGCTATTGCTGACCGTGCCGCCGAGCAACGCGATGGTGCCGCCCGCGGCCGCCGTCAGCGACCCCGCATTGCTGATCGCCGCCGCGGACGCGCCGACGAAATGGAAGTTGCCGGCAAGGAAATCGGCATTGGAGATATTGAGTGTCGAGGCGATCATCGACCCCACGTTCACCGACGATCCCGGCGCAAAGATCACCCCCGCCGGATTGACGAGAAACACCTTGCCGTTGGCCTGCAGGCGTCCGGCGATTACGCTGGGGTCGTTGCCCGTCACGCGGTTGAGCAGCGCGGCGGAAGCCGACGGCTGCGAGATCCTGACCGCTTCGCCGCTACCGATCGAAAACGTGTTCCAGTTGACGATCGCATTGGACGAGCCCTGCGTGATGTGCATCTGTCCCGCGCCCGGCGAGTTGATGCTGACCGTGCCGGCCACCACCTGGGCGCCGGTCGGATTCGCGAGCGCGAGCGGCATATACGACGCCGCGAACAACGCGGCGACCGCGCCGGCGATCGTGCTCACATGCCCGGGTCGCACATTGCATGGCTTGTTCATCGCACACCTCGGTGCAGATTGCTGCTGCTTGTCGTTGCGTTGCGTCTCGTTGCGTTTCGCTGCCTGCTAGAACGTCTTGGTCAGTTGCACATAAAAGCGCGGCAGCCTGTCGTTGCCGGTCGTATCGGGCCCGGTCGTGCGCCATGCGACCGTGCCTTGTAGCGCAATGCCGCCCGGCGCGGCCCAGAACGCGCCGAGACCCGCGCCACTGCGCGTGATCACGTTCGACCCTTGGCCCGGACGCGGCGTGGCGTTGTACCAACCGGTACCGAAGTCGAAGAACGTGAACACGGTCGCCCGCGCATCGATCGCAAAGCGCCCTTCGAGGGTGGCGACGAACCCCTCGTCGACCAGTGCCTCGGACGGCGAATAAGCGCGCACCGCGTGCGGGCCGCCGAGCAGGAAGCGCGACGAACTGTCGAGCGTGGTTCCGGCCCACTGGCCGGACACGCCGGCGAATACGCTGAGCCGCTCGGTGATCGCGTTCAGGCGGTTGGCGAAGAAAGTGGCGCGCACTTCGGTGCCTTGCGTGTCGCGCCCGAGCGGCGAGGCATCGAGCGTCTCGGCTTGCGCGTTGCGGAAATGCAGACTGCCGATCAAGAGCTCGACATCCGCGCTATTGAAGCCGCCGCCGAACAGCGCGTCGCGGCTTTCATAGCTCAGGCCGATACTGCCCTCCACCAGCGATCTGGGATTGTGTTGATCGACGATGCCGACGTTGTCGATCAGGTCGCGATACTCGAGATTGACACGCCCCAACAGGCTCTGATTGCGTGTGCGCACGAGCGGATGCGTGAGCGTGAAGTCCACCACGGTCGCCTCGCCCTGCGCGTCGAGCGACGCGAATTCCTGGCCGAGCGCATAGTTGAGCCGCGACACCGCGACCCCGACGCGCGTGCCTTGCGCATTGATCGGCGCTTCGTAGCCGACGCGCCCGTAAAGGGTGTCGCCGCGTTCGCTGCCGAGCAGCCGCAGGTCCAGGTTGTCGCCGATCATGAACGGCGAGTTCAGGCGCGCGAGCGCACCGAGCCGCCAGGTGCCGCTGGACTCCGCGCCGAAGTTGTCGACATCGAGCGCAAAGGTCCAGCGTTTGGCCGGCGCGACGTTGACGGTCAGATCGACCGTGCCCGGCTCCTCGCCCGCTTCGATTGCCGAGGAGACCTGAATACCCGGCAGATCGGACAGCAGCAGCATGGTCCGTTCGAGTTCGTGCTGCTGCAGCGGCTTGCCCAACGGAATCTGCGCGACCCGCGCGCGCAACAGATCTTCGCGGATCGGCGTGCCGGCCGCGATGTCGAGCCGCACATGGCCGACGCGCCCTTCGAGCACGCTCATTTCGACGTTGCCGGACGTGACGTCCTGCGGCGGGATCACCACCTGGGCGAGCAGATAGCCGTGATCGCGATAAATCTGCGTGATGCGCGCGGCAATCTCTTCGAGCCCGGCGAAGCTGGTTTGCTTGCCGAGCTTGTCCTGAACGGGCGCAAGCAGCGCGTCGCTGGCGATCGTATCGTTGCCCTTCAACGTGATGCTCTTCAGCAGGAAGGTCGGGCCGGGCGCCGTCACGGGCGCCGCCGGCGGCGGCACGGCGGGTAACGCCTGAGTGCCGCCCGGCGGCGCCGGCCGGGTCTCGCGCGGCGCCGTCTGGTTCAGGATGCTGCCCGCGTTCGGCAGCGTCTGGCCCCACGCGAGCGCACTGCTGCAGGACACCGCCGCGGCGATCAGTCGGAGTCTGTTCATCGGTCTAGGGTTTGTTTGGTTCATCCCTGCTGCTGACGCGCGATGGTCAAACGCCAGCCACCCATCAGATCGAATGGCGCCCAGAAGAACGGATGCGCGAAGCGCGGCGTGTGCAAAACCGCCAGCTGCGCGGTGCGCATAGCGTCGATCGCGTCATGGCCTTGCGCGAGTTGCGCGTAGAAGGTGCGCATCGTCAGCGCGCTCGATTCGTCCGCGACCGGCCACATCGACACGATCAGGCTGGTGGCGCCCGCATAGAAGAACGCGCGCGTGAAGCCGAGAATTTCGTCGCCGCGCGCGATCCGGCCAAGCCCCGTCTCGCAGGCCGACAGCGTGACGAGCGAGACGTTGTTGAGCTTCAGGTTGTAGATGTCTTTGGCCAGCAGCGCGTCCGGGCCGTCGGCCGGCTGCGTCGCGGGCGCGAGCAGGATGCTCGAGTGCAACGGATCGATCGTGTCGGCCTGGGCGTGCGTCGCCACGTGCAACACGCGTCCGGCGGGCGCGTTGTCGCGAAAGCTCAGGCGCGTGGCATCGCTATGCAGAAACACCTCGTCGCGCGCGAACAGCGGCGCGATGCCCTGCACTTCCGCCTCGGCCCCTGGCAGCGCATAGGCAGGTGTGATGGTCGGATTGCCGAACGCGACCAGATCGCTCGCGATCTTCTGCTGGCGTTGCGCGAGTTGTACCGCGACGCTCGCCGATGGTTCGAGCGCGATCGCATGGCGTTCGATCAGAAAGCCGTCGGCATCGTGCAGCGCCTGAAACGGCAGATAGTGCAGCGCGCCGTGCGGCACGATGATGAGCCGCTCGTTCGCGCGCAAGCCGAGCGGCGCGATCAGCAACGCATCGAGCTTGTCGCCATAGGTCAGCGCGGCCGGTCGCCGGCGCACGATCGCATTGCGCAGGTCGGTCACGGCGGCATCCATGTCGGCGCGCGCGATCGGCAAGGTGTGGCCGGTCAGGCCATCGTTGCGCACCACCCAGACGATCAGCTCGTTGGGCAGGCTGTGAAATTCGACGATCGCCTCGTTGGGCCGGAGCGCGCCGCGCGTCGCGGCAAGACTTGGCACCTGCCCGTTCAATTGACGGTCGTCGACGCCGGCGTCGACGCGGTTGCGCACGACGTCGAGCAGCGCACGCGCCCGGCTGCGTTCGGACAGACTCCAGGCGCTCTCGTAGTCGCCGGCTTCGACCGTCAGCGCGATGGCCTCTTCGAATACCGTTTGCGTGTCGCCGAACAGCGCCGTCTTGAACTCGTCGCTGCGAAACCGCGCGCGGATTTTCTCGGAGTCGTCGACGGCCAGCAGGTAGGCTTCGCGCGCATGCGGCCTGTCGCCGAGCGCGAGGTCGGCGCGGCCGATTCCTTCGTGGGCCCACAGGCGGTCGTAGTTGGCGTCGCTGGAATTGCCGCTTTGGCTCAACAGCGCTTCGAACGCGTGTTTCGCATCCTCGGGCTTGCCTTCGGCCAGCAGCAGATTGCCTTCGATGCGCCGGTAGGCGGGCGCGAGTTCCGCGGTGGCCGGTGCGCCGACGGCATCGAAGGTTTGGCGCGCGCCAGGCGTATCGCCCTCGGCGAGCTGCGCGTTGATGATCGACATCAGCACCAGCGGTTTGTAACGCGGCGAGGCGGTCGTGAGCGCGTCTTCGTAGGCGGCCAGCGCCTGCTGCGGCTTGCCCCGGCGCAACGCGACATCGCCGAGCACCTTGTTGGCCGGAGCAAAGACCTGCTCGGGCGCCTTCGGCGTCGAAGCGAGCGCATCGCGGGCGTAGCGTTCGGCGTTGTCGAGGTCGCCGGCATAGCTGTAGGCGATCGCGAGATCGCGTTTGGACAGGGCCGCCAGATCCGCATTATTGGTCTGCCCGGCCACCACCAGGGCGCGCGCGGCGGCATCGACGCTGTCGCGGAAGTCGCCGCGCTCGGCGGCCGCGACGGACATGCTGCAATAGTCGTAGGCAGGGAGTTTGACGCGGTCTCGCGACAGCAGCAGACGTCCCTCGGACGTCAACGTGTTGATCGTTTCGGCGTCGCGTTCGCGTTCATCGGCCTGACGAAAGCCGAACGACTCGGGCGCGAGGGCCACGGCGCTCGCGGGCCGCGCCGCGGCGGCGGACGTGCCAGCGGCCAGCGTATTGCCCGCCGCGCCCAGCAGCATCGAGCCCATGACGAGCGCGCCCGTGATCCACGCGGCGTCGATCCGGTGCGCCCATGCGACGACCGCGCGCCGCGAGTCGCGTCGCACGACGCGGTGTCCCATCCCGCTCGATAAGCCTTGGCGCTCGTTCACTTTAACTTCCTGCAAGAAGGCAAAAGGAAGCGGCTGGGATGGAATGCGCGTACAACCCGCAAGCTGCACGCAGCGGTTGACCGACACCGTATAGACGAATCCGGCCGGCCGATTTTGAAACCGGCGGCCGCACGTGGACCACCGCTCAGGCACGCGCGCCCGCCTGATTTCAAAAAATGACCCGCTCATTCGTCTTAAAGACGGACGCGCCTGCGCGTGAGGGTGGCGCTCGCGTGTGCCGGGCTCTGCCGTCGTACCCTCCAGGGAGCCACAGCCGATGAGCAGCCCCGACGACAAAACCGTGATGGTGCAACGGGCGTCCGGACCGGACGGCCAGCAGAACCCCGCCGAAGCGGCGGACGCCGATCGCACAGTCGTCACCCGCCCCGCCGCGCAGGGTTCGAACGCGCAACATGCGCTGCCCGCCGGCACACGGCTCGGCGAGTTCGAGATCGTCGATCTGATTGGCGAAGGCGGCTTCGGTATCGTCTATCTCGCCTACGACACCCAGCTAGGACGTCACGTCGCGCTGAAGGAATACATTCCCGCTGCGCTGGCCTCGCGCGTCGGCACGGCCGAAGTGTCGGTCCGCTCGGAACGTCATGAAGAAACCTTTCGCGCCGGCCTGAAAAGCTTCATCAACGAGGCGCGGCTGCTCGCCCGCTTCGATCATCATTCGCTCGTCAAGGTGTACCGGTTCTGGGAGGCCAACGGCACCGCGTACATGGTGATGCCGTACTACGAGGGCGTGACGCTGCGCGACGGCTTGCGCCGCATGAATGCCCCACCCGATGAAGCATGGCTGCGCGCCCTGCTCGCGCCGCTGCTCGAAGCGCTGGCGGTATTGCATGCGGCGCAGTGCTATCACCGCGACATCGCGCCGGACAACATCATGCTGCTCAAGGGCAGCGGCCGCCCCGTGCTGCTGGACTTCGGCGCGGCGCGGCGCGTGATCGGCGACATGACCCAGGCCTTGACGGTGATCCTGAAGCCCGGCTATGCGCCCGTCGAGCAATATGCCGAAGTGGCGGCCTTGAAACAGGGGCCGTGGACCGATGTGTACGCACTCGCCGCGGTCATCTATTTCGCGATTCAGGGCAAGACACCGCCGCCGTCGGTCGGCAGACTGATGAGCGACACGTATGTGCCGCTCGCCACGACGGCGGCCGGCCGCTATAGCGAGCGGTTCCTGCGCGCGATCGACCATGCGCTCGCGGTCCGCCCCGAACAGCGCCCGCAAAGCGTTCAGGCGCTGGCGAACGAACTGGGCATTGCCATCGATACGCGTGATGACACCGCTGCGGCGATCGAACCCACGACTCGCGCTTCCGTCGAGACAGCGGGTACCAATGCGCCGCGAACAACGACGGCCGCGACGGCCGCGACAGTCGAGGCGAAGCGAAATGAGCCAGGCACAGCGGCCGTTCGTGCGGCTGGCGGTAGTCAAAAGAAACGCACGAGCTTGATCGCAGCAGGTGCCGTTTGCGTCGTGGCGCTCGCGGCGGTCGGTACGTGGTTTGCCATGCGTTCGCCACCGGCCGCGAGCCCGGCTGTCACGGCAAGCACGGATGCGCGCGACACGGCTGCGCCGACGCCTGGCAATGCCGCTCAAAGCCCGGCAGCCGTTGCTGCTGTTGCCCCTGTTGCCCCGGTTGCTCCTGCCTCGCCCGCCACGGTTGCCGCGCCCGCCACACCACCCGCGCAGGCCGACGACCTCGCGCCCTTCACCCCCGCGAGCGAACTCGAGCGAATCGTGACGCTGGCCGATCCATCGATTCAGGTCACCGCCACACCGCGCAGCACGTCCGCCACGATCGGCAAGGATCATCTGCAGTTCAAACTCGACAGCAACCGCGCGGGCTACGTGTATGTGTTCATGGTCGATCCGGACGGTCAGTACCTGATGCTGTTTCCGAACGGACTCGATCGCAACAACCGGATCGCCGCCGGTCAGACACTGTCGTTGCCGCGCGCCAGCTGGCCGATGCTGGCGGGCAACCCGCCTGGTCCCAACCATTTTCTGACGCTGGTATCGACGACGCCGCGCGATTTTTCCGACGGTGGATTGAAGTCCGCGGCGCCGTTCCAGTCAATCCCCGCTGATGCCCAGCAGCAAGCGGCCGCGCGTCGCGGCCCGCGCTACTCGCCGTTCGCGGGCAAGCCGCGTTGCCCGGCAGGCACGGCGGATTGCACCGGCGCGTTCGGCGCCGCCACGTTCACCATCGATGCCGTCAAGCCGCCAGGCTAGCACGCGCGACGTTCGCGATGGTCCGCAAGGAGGCCGCATGCAACGGGCTCAGCTTCTCCTGCTTGCGCTGACAGCCACGCTCGCGGCTTGCGCGAGCAACACGCCCGCGACCAGCGTCATCCTGGGGGACACGAGCCACACGGCGACCTCGCCGGTCGAGCAGGCGGCGCCGACGGCGCAAGCATCGCCACCCGCGCCGCCGACGATGCCTGGGCCGACGCCGGCTCCCGTAACGACACACGCGACGGTCTCGGGCACGTCCACCGGCTCCAATAACCCGCGTCCCAAGGCTGCGTTGAGCGGCGGCTTCGCCACGCGCCACGCTTACTACGAGCCGATTGCTTTCGCCGACCTGCCCGGGTGGGACACGGACGACGTCACCGCGTCATGGGAAGCGTTTCGCCGCAGTTGCACCGTGCTCGGCGCGCGCAGCGGCTGGTCGGAACCGTGCAATGCCGCGCGAGCGGTGGACGTAGGCGACGTCGCGGCGATCCGGCGATTCTTCGAAACGTATTTCAACGCGTACCAGATCCGCAATCCCGACCGCTCGCTCGACGGTACGATGACCGGCTACTACGAGCCGCTGCTCAATGGCAGCCAGCAGTACGGCGGCGCCTATCTTTATCCGGTCTATGGCACGCCGGCCGACATGCTCTACCTCGACGCGCGGCGCCTGCCGGACCGCGCGCGAGGTGACGTGAGCGCGGCTCGCATCGATGGACGTAACGTGATCCCGCTCAGCGATACGACGAGCGGCGACCTCAAAGGCGTCTACGCGCTGGACCTGCGCGATAGCGTGCCGGATATCCGCGACAAGAAGATTCGACTGCGGCTCGATGGCGGGCGCATCGTGCCGTACTACACGCGCGCCGAGATCGAGCGCGGCGCACTGAAGGCGCCGATCCTCGCCTATGTCGACGACCCCGTGATGTTGTACTCGATGCAGCTGCAAGGCGCGGGCAAGGTCCGCATGAGCGACGGCTCGATTCGCCGCTTCGCCTATGCGGAACAGAACGGCCGGCCGTTCCTGCCGCCGCTCGCGCACAGCGGCAACGCGACGGCCGGCGCGCGCAAGCTCGTCGTGCGCGGCATGGAGATGGAGGTCGACGTCAGCGACGACGGCGCGCCCGCTACGAGCAACGAAGGCAACGCGGCGCCCGCCGACGGTGACGATGACGAACCCACGTCGCCGTTGCTGCGCGGTTTCACCCTGGCGACGACCACGCCGAAACCTCATCCCGTGTATGCGGTTTCGGATCCGAGCTATGTGTTCTTTCGTGTGATCCCCGATTCACCGAACGGTCCGCTGGGCGCGTTGGGCGTGCCGTTGTCGGCGGGCCGCTCGGTGGCCGTCGATCCGCGCACCACGCCGCTCGGCGCGCCGGTATTCGTGTCCACGCGTGACGACCCACAGGCACCCGGCGCGATCAACCGCCTGATGCTCGCGCAGGACTCGGGCGGTGCGATTCAGGGCGCCGTCAGAGCCGACTACTTCTACGGCTTCGGTCAAACCGCGCAGACCCAGGCGAGCCACACCAAAGAGCGGCTGCGCATGTGGGTGCTGCTGCCCAAGGGATTGCGCATCGCCGCGCAGCAGACGTCGTTGAAAACGCGCGGCGGCGGACCTGCCGCGTCTGATGCGGATTGTCTGGTCAGCGACCCGGTGCTGTGTGTGGACGATGCGCCGTAGACGTCTGGCGGAAAGTGGGCGACGCCTCGCCCGGGGGCATGAAATTTGCGGGAGCCGCGTCAACGCATCCAGACAAGGAGACCGACATGGACACGCGGCAAATCGAAGAGCTCCTCCCCACACAAATGACCCACGGCGCGCGGGAGGTCCGCGAAAAAGCCCGCCAATACCGGTCCCTGAGCAGCCATGACCTGGAGATGGCCATCGCCGAAAAGCCGATACCGGTCGTCTGCGGACCCAACGGCATACCGTTCGCGATCGATCATCACCATGTGGCGGCGGCGCTGTGGCAGGTGGGCGTGCGCGCGGTTCCGGTCGTGCTGGTGCGGGATCTTTCGTCGTACACGTGGGCATCGTTCTGGCTCAGCATGGAAAACCAACGATGGACCTTTCCGTATGACGCGCAAGGCGTGCGCCGGCCGTTTGCCGAATTGGCGGAGCACGTGTGGGAAATGAAGGACGATGAATACCGAAGCCTCGCGGCAGCGGTCCGCGATGCCGGCGGCTATGAAAAAACCAGTGTCCCGCTGGAAGAATTTCGCTGGGCCGACTTCTTTCGCGCGACGTTGCCGCGGCCCGATAGCGACGAGAAGTTCACAGCTTTGCTCGAGGAAGCCTTGAAGCTGGCGAGGAGCGACTCTGCATTGGGGCTACCGGGCTATCTCGGTCGCACGGATTGAGTCGGCGGCCCACTCAATCGTGGGCCGCTCTGCCCGCAGGCACTAGAAACTGATCCATCAACGAGATCTTCAACGGCTTGTCCGCATCGAGCTTCTTCTTCCCGATCACATACTTCCAACCATCCCCGCTACCCGGATTGCGATAGAACGCGACGACCGCCACATAGTTCGTGTCGGCCCGCATCGGCTGCGACAGGCTTGCCGACGCACCGGGATTCAGCACCGATGCCATGCTCGCCTGCAAGTCCTGCGCGAGCACCGTGCGGTCGTTCTTCAGCAGATCCTCGTACGACGCCCCATCGAACATCTTGCGGTCCTTCAGTTGATACACGCGCACCGCGACCGATGTCGCACGACCAGCATCGTCGGGGTTCAGCGCTTCGCGCGCGGACAGATCGATGTCGAGCACCTTGATCTGCTTGAAAAACACCGCGTGATAAGCGCTCGACGACGCGTCCGATACGGATTGCCAGGCGCCGCATGCCGACAGCAGCGCGACGGACGCAACGGTGGAAACGGTAAAACGAAGGTTCATCAATGGTCCTTTCGGCGCGTCGTTCATGACGCGGCATGAGTCAGGTACGGATTGGCGGCGGGCTTCGGAAGCGCCCAATAGACCCCGAGTGCGACGTCGATCAGGCGTTCGTTCACGGCAGGCAGCACGGTCGTCCAGCCGAGGCGCGGCGCGGGTCCGGCCGATCCGGCAGCGACCGGGCCGGGCGAGTTGATCGCCGGCGACGGCGCGAGGCGCGACGACAATTCCATCCGCAGATGCACGTCGGCCTTCAGCCCGACATACAACTGCACGAACGCCATCAACTCGCGATGCAGCCACGCACCCGGCAACAGATCGTGCGCCTGCGTGGCATGGGCCGGCCGCAACGTCACGCGTACCGCGCGACTGCGATACGCAAGCCGCTTGCCGAGCACATAGCCGCCGCCGAGGCCGCGACGCGCGTCCTCGTTCACCGCACCGGCACGAGCGGCCGACGACGTCAGCGGCTGCGGCTCGCCCGCGCGCGCGAGCGCGGGAAAGAACTCATCGACGCGCACGTCCGCGCCGGGCACCGCGAGCGCGATCACGCCCGCGAGCCCTTCAGGTGTGCGCGTTCGCTGGATCAGCAGACCGAGCAGCGCGAGCATCCGCGAATCGGACAAGCCGGCGCGTTGCGGCTTGTCGCCCCAGCCAAAGCCGGCGAGGCACAACAGATTGCGCGAATGCGCATCGCTGCCGCCCGCGCGAAAGCTTTCCGGATAGCGGTACTTCTTCCACGCCCGATACAGCAGCGTGACGAAACGATGATTGAACTGATCGAGAAAGGCCTCGACCGCTTCGTGCCCTTCCTCGCGCATCACGATCTCGTCGATCATGTGCGACGGCATCGCCGCGTCGACGCCGTAAAGACCCATGAACGTCGTGCGCACGGTCGGCGCCGCGGCACTGACCAGGGAATCCGGATCAGCAGCGAATTCGACTGCGGCGATCTCGCCCGCCGGAAAGCCTGTGCGCGCGCGTGGCCGGAAGCGCACCGGTTCATGCGCCGGTGTATCGAGCGTGCCGAAGCCCGGCTGCCGCGGCATCCGCAATTCGAGCAGTCGGCACAACTGCATGAAGTTCATCCGCGGCGCGCGCGCGAGGAGCGATGCGACGAGCGGGTCGAGATTCGGCGGGTCATTGCGCGCTTCGAAAGCGTTAGCGTACGCGCTCATAGCGGAGCCCGCTGCGCCTTGCTGCGCGGCCAGACCGTGCGGGTCTGCGACGGTAGGCTGACGATCGACAGCTTCGTGAACAGATTGATCTCCGCGTACAGCGCGAAAAAACGTTGCAACAACTCGCCGAACAGCATCACGTCGCCGTCGCCCGCGAACGCATGCGAATCGAGTGTCACCTCGATGTGCACGCCACGCTCGACCGAGCCGCCCGACACCTCCTCGAGCAATTCCTGCGACACCCACAGAATGCCCGCGAGGCGCCGGCGGTTCAGTTCGTCGCTGGTCCAGTCGTAGAGCGCGAGCGCGCCGCGCAGCACTTCCGCGTTCATCATCGACAGGAAGTTCGGCGCGAGGTGCGACAGCACGCGCCACTGGAAACGGTCGCCGGTCGGCGGATAGAGCGGCAGGGTCGGCGCGACGAGATTGTTCACGCCCACGACGTTCGGCGTGCTGGCCGCCAGCTCGGCGATGCTGGCTTCGCGCAGGCCCTTGCGCGGCAGCATGCCGTTCGTGCCGGTTACGCGCAGCGACAGGCTTTCCTCGGGCAGCGTGTCCATCGTGTCCCACGCGTGACCGCCGAGCACGACCCACGTCTGATGCAGACCCGCGACACCGGGCCGCACGCGCGCATGGAAGTAGCGTTCCGGCGCCTCGTGGCGCAGCATGCCGCCGCGATGCCGGAACGTCGCGAACGGCACGTACTCGTAGCGCTCGGCGGTGTCGTGATCGAACGCGTCGATTGCATCGACGGAATAGGTCTCGACGTGCTCGCCCTGATGGCCGGCCGGCAACACGCGGTATTGCGTTTCGTGATGGTCGATCTCGATCGGCTCGGCATCGAGTTCGAACAGGTTGATCACCGGCGTGCAGAAAAGCCGCAGGTTTTCCGCGCTGAAACGCTGATCGGACGGATACGCGTGCTTCAGCAAGATCTCCAGTTCGAAGCGCGTCGACTTCTCCGGTAGCTTGGTCACGTCGAGTCCACACAGATCGACGAACAGGAATTTCTCGCGGAACGTGAAGTATTCGAGCAGCAACTGATACCCGGAAAACGCCGCGTCGGCCTTCGGCCACAACCTCTCGTCGGCCGAGAAGCCAGCGGGCTCGATCGCCACGTTGGCGAGCGGCAGCGCTTCGCCGTCGCGCACTTCCGGAATGCGCCAGTGGATTGCATCGACCTCGCGCGTGAGCGCGACATGCATCGCGAACGCGGTCGGCAGATCGGCATTCAGATACACCCGCAGCCGCGACAGATCGGTTTCCTTGCGGCGCGCGGACTGATCGAGCTCGAAGCCGAGCCGGATGATCGAGCGGCCATCGTGGCGCACGGCCGGGCCCGCGTGCGTGATCGACAGCGGCTGCAGCGTGACCGGCTGCGTGGTCCGGTACAGACATTGCACGGTCTTCGGCGTTGTGCTCTCGACACCCGCCGCGTTCGGCACCGCGATCGGCGCCGAGCGCACCGGCACGCCGGCCGGCACGACCTCGGTTCGCTGCAGTTTCTCCGCGAGCGGCAACAGTTCGACGATCGACAGCGACGGAATCATCCGCAAATAGTGCGGCCACAGCAGACTCACGAGGCCTTCGGTCAGCTCCGGCAATTCGTCGTCGAGCTTTTGCTGCAGGCGTCCGGTCAGAAACGCAAAACCTTCGTGCAGCCGCTCGACGTAGGGATCGCGATCGCCGACGCGATCGAGATTCAGCATGCGCGCGCGGTCGGGATGCGCCTTCGCGAATTCCTTGCCGGCCTCGCGCAGGTAGCGCATTTCGGCTTCGTAGTAGCGCAGGATGGGGTCGTCGTGTTCCATGCTTAGGTATGGTTATCAGAGGGTCAGCGCCCGCGCCGGGTCCAGCACGGTCAGCTCCGCTTGCAGTTCGCCGATGCGGCGTGCCAGCGCGGATTTATCGGCATCCTTACGACTGCTCAGCGCCTTCAGCGCGCGCAGCAGTTGCTGCTTGACCTCGAAGACGAGCGCGGGCTCCCAGCGGGTGAGCGGCAGCGAGCGCCCGCTCGCGTCAAGTTCGGCCAGTAGCGCGAGCGCCGTGTCCGCGCGACCTGCGTGATCGGCGAGGCGCGCCATCACCAGACGTTGCAGGTAGCGATGACGATCGGTGCGCAGACCCGGCAACGCTTCGAGCCAGGCGAACGCGGCCTCGATACCGTGCTGCCCCGCGAGGTCGCGCGCCTGCGCTTCGATCTCGGGCCAGTCACCGGTCGCATCGTCGTCGTTGCCGGCCGATACCGGCAGCGGCGCGATGCTTTCGCCCGCGTCGAGATTGCGCACGACCGCGTGACGCGCGATCCATTCGAGCGTCGCGTCGTCGGCGAACGGCGTGCCGTCGTTGAACGCGAGACGTTCGACGCCGGGCAAGCGTTCGAGAAACAGCGCGAAATCCGCGCGCAACTGTTCGCGCCATCCGCCATAGGGAGCGCCGACGTGATCGAGCGCGACGTGCTGGAAATACTGCAGATCGAACCACAGATGATTGACACCCTCCATGAACGCACCCTCGACGCGTTCGAGCAGCTCATGCCACTGCTTTTGCAGCACGAGCCGCTTCATCTGCTGACGCAGCTCGCCACGCGGTGGCATCAGACGCGTGCGCGACGCCGCATCGCCGGGCGGCACTTCGTGCAGCGTGTCCCAGCGAACGGTGCGCACCAGCCGCACCGACGGTAGATAGCCGCTCTCCTGATCGCGAAGCCACAGCGCCATCGAGCGGGTCTGATCGAGCAGATCACGCGTCGATGCGATCGATACGTTTGGACTGCTGCTAAAGGCAGCGCCGGCCGACGCGGATGACGTTGTCGTATCGGGCTCACTACTGGGCACCGACGCGTCGTTGCGCTCGAAGCGCGCGACGAGCGCGCCGAGACTCGGCCGCGCCGCGTCGGCCCACGCGGCCGTGGCCGTGACGAGCAGATCGAGCGCGGCGATCGCGCGTTCGAGATCGGCCGGCGCGAACTCGCCGCGACTGTCGAGCAGCTCGATGATGCGCGCGGTGGCGAGCATGTCGAGCGCGCCCTTCTTCGCTTCGGCGCGCGCAGGCAGTACGTTCTCGCCGAAACGCTCGACAAGCGATGCCGCGAGTTCGAGACCATCCGCGAAGCCGACAGGGCCGTCCATGCGCAGACGTGCGAACGCGTAGTAACCGGCCAGACGCAGATCCTTGCCGGTCTCCTTGAGCAACTGCTCGCACGAGCGGACGATCAGACCATCGTCGATACCGGAGAGCTTCTGCGTTTCCTCGCGCAACTCGAAGAACAGGTCTTCGTAGCCCGGGTCGCGACCGCAGCCCTGTTCGCCCGGCAGCGGTTGCAGCCATGCGCTCCACGCATCGACACGCGCGCGCACGCGTTGTTCGTCATCACGCGACGGGAACAGCGTCTTCAACAAACTCGACAGCATTTATTCGACCTCCGGCAGCGAACCTTTGGGCAGCGACACTGCGGCACGTTTCGCCGCGGCAAGCGCCGCCGGCGGCAACGGCGGCGGATTGGCCCCGGATAGCTTCGGTGTGCCTTTTGCCGCACCAGTCACGAAGATGCGCGCGGGCAGCTTGAAATGACGTAGCGCGAGCACTTCGAGCGGCCCTGAGCCCGCCTCACCGCGCAGCTGCACGCGTAGCGCAATGCCCTCGCTCTGATCGGGCTGCCACGACAACAGGTAACGCGCGCCGTCCTGCTGCGACACCTGCGCGCGTTCGAGCAGCCGGATCAGGCCGAAGCGGCCCTGGGCGTCGAGCGCAGAACGCAGGCCGCCGTGCTCGGTCTGCCATTCGATATGCGACAGGTTGTCGAGCGAGTCGCCGGGCCACAGGAAAGGCGTCCACTCCTCCTTCTGATTGAAGTAATGCAGTTCGCGGCCCGACAGCACGAAGCGCATGTCGGTGACGCCGGGCGTCGGCACCGCGCGCAACTCGTAGCGCACGTGCGCGTCGCCCGATGGGAACAACACCGTCGATGCGCGCGTCATTCTGTTTAGTCCGTCGAGGAACGCGGGATCGAGCGTCAACGCGCCGTGGCTTGCGCCCTGCGCGGCGACCCAGCGATCGCCCTGCCGCTCGACCACACCGGCCAACTGCGTGATCACGAACTGCGCGATTACGCCGTTGTCGGGCCGCATGAAGCGCGCCATCTCGGGCAACGACGCGTCGTTGTCGGAGTCCGCGAACGGATAGCGGCCGCCGAACGCGCCGTTCCAGTCCGCGACGATCGCCGTGCGCCAGATCTCGTTGAGGCTCGCCGCGGCCGGCTGCACGAGCACCTGCCAAGTTTGATCGAGCGGCGCCCGCAACAGCTCGCCGAACCCGGCCCACTGCTCGCCCAGACTCGCGGCAACGCGGCCCGCGTAGTCGCGGCTGTCGGCGATGTCCGAGGTCTTGCCTTGCAGCACCGCTTGCGCGGCCACACGCGACATCGCATCGGTGTCCGCACTCGACACCATCTGCTCGATTCTTAGACGCATCGCGCTCACGCGTTCGAGATAGCGCGCGAGACTCAGGTCGCCAGTCGACGTAAGTCGCGCCACGGCCTTCGCGTTCGCCGGCGTGGCGCTGGACGCGACATCGCTGCCGGTCAAACGCAGAATCGGCCCGAACGCGACCGCGAGCGGCGCAAGCTGCGGCTGGGTTTGCTTCGACGGATCTTTCTCGTCGGCGCCGACCAGTTGCTGCGCCTTGCTGATCAGCGTGTCGGACAGCGATTGCGTGCTGGCGCCCGTGCCCGCCTGATAGACGACCGCGTTCATCAGCATCAGAAGCGGCGAGCGCTGCGGGTCACCGAGCAGCGTCAGCTGATCGGCCGTCGCGGACAGCGTCGGGGCTGATTGCCAGCGCAGGCTATTCAGGAACAGCGCCCACGCGCGCGCGTAGTCGTCGAAATAGCGTTGACGCAGCGCGGCCTTTAGCGACGACGGCGGCTCGGTTTTGCTCTTCACGTCCGACAGCACCCAGTCGCCCGCGACGTTGCTCTGCTCGCTCGCGTCGTCGATCGCTTTCGCGATGCGCTCATCCCACGCGGCGCGTGTGAAGACGCCGGGGACCGTCGCTGTCGAGTTGAAGAGGCCTCTGCTCTGCGTATCGCCGAGCAGCGTCGCGAGCGAAATCGGCGGGTATTTGGCTTTCGCGTCGTCGAGGATCCGCTGATAGACCGTGTCGGTCGAGTTCTGAATGCCGCGCACGCCGATGATCGTTTGACGAGTTGCTGAAATCAGTCCGCTGTCGAGGACGATTGCGAGCGACGAACCGCTTGTCGATACGTGCTGGCCGAGGTGATGCGCGAAGAAGTCGATTGTGTGCTGGCGCAGGTCTTCCCATGTGCCGGCCGATAGCGGCGAGTTGTCGGGACGCGCGAGCGCGGACGTCGCGGCGAGCTGCGGAGCGAGGAAGGCGGCGACCGCGCGCTCGGGCTTGGCGAGCATCAGGTAGGTCTTCAGCGTGTCGTACGCGGCTTGTACCTGGCCGCTGCCGCCGCTCGCTATTTCGGCGTCGGTCAGTGACGCGAGTTGATGCAGACGGGCTTCGAGCTTCTCGCGGATCGGGCTGACGAGGATGCTGCCGGCGGCGTTTTCATACCTTGGCCATAGCGCGTCGAGCAGTGCCGCGTCGCGGTTCAGACCGAAGCGCGTGAGACGCGGGGCGCCCTCGCGCTGGTGCGATTCGAGTGTGTCGATCTGCTTGTCGAGGGCGTCGAGCGTTTGCATCGATCGGGTTGGGTCCTGGATGCCCGCGAGTTTCGTTAGGGTGTCGCCGGCGGTGTGGATCGTTGCGCGGTTCGTGCAGCCGGAGAACATCGTGCCGGTGATCCATAGCGCGATGGCCGCGGTGCTCGTCCATGCGGCGGCGGTGAATAACGAGAAGCCGACGCGGCGGCCGTGGAGCTTGCGGCTGTGGTCGGCGACGGTTTGCCAGACGCCCCGAAGGAAGTCCCCTTGGGGGATCGTTCGGTGTTGGGGGGTGAGGTGATCGTCTCGCGCGTTTTCGTCCGCGTTGTCCGTGTTGGTATCTTTGTTCGTGGCTGCGAGCAGAGCGAGTTCGCGCTCCTTGAAAAGTGGCGCGAACAGCAGACCGTGGACGGCCTGACGCCAGTAGCGCGAATGCGCCGTCTGCGCGACCAGTCCCGACAATGCGCTGGACAGCCTTTCGATGTGTTGCGACAGTTCCGCGGGATAGCGATCGTTCGAGTCCTCGGCTATACGCAGCACGCCGGCATCGGCGAGATTGCGGGTGAGGTTTTGCAGCGAGTCGTCGATGTGGTTGGCGTGCACCCGCGCGCTCGACCATGTGAAGCCGATGGCTTCGTCCTCGCCTTTTGGTTCCGTGCTGAAATCGGTCACGTTCAGCAGATAGGCAGGCGCGGACCAGTGCAGCGCGCGGGCGTGGCGGGCGAGGCGTTGGGATAATGCGGCGGCGTCGAATGGCGCGTTGCCTGAACTGCGGTTGCGCGTTACCGCGACGATCGCGTCGATCGGGCGGCGGCGGCGCAGGCGGCGGATTTGGGTGAGCCAGGCCGTGTCGAGGGTCGTGCCGGTTTGTGTCGCGTAGAGCAGGACTGTGCTGCCGATGATGGCGTAGCCGGTTTCGGCGAGGGTTGGGGCGAGGCGTTTGACTAGAGGGAGGTCGCCGGCTATCAGGATCCAGCGGTCGAAGTAGCGCCAGCGGCGGCCGTGGAGGTCGCGGAGCGCATTACGCAATGCAACATGCTTCTGCGGGGCCGCAACATGCGTTACTGGCGCGCCTTCGCTGGCACCTTGCGCTTGCTTTTTTCTCGAATCGTAGAGAGCCAACCACCGCGTTGCGTGCATCGAGGCGATCCACAGCAGGACGGCTTCAAAATGCTTTACTAGCATCAGCGCAATGAGCATGCCCGAGAGAAGGCACAATTCAATAATGATTCGTGTCTCATACGTCCATCCGCGCGCCCGCCCTTCTATCCAGACGGCCAGACCCAGCGCGACGAAAAGGATGAAAATTCCGATGCCAATGAAAAGAGCTACCGGTTCAGACTTGCGTTCATTCATGCTTGTTTTCTGCACACGAGCGCGATCAGGTCGCGGTTTTCTTGCGTAAGGACGAGTTGCGGTTTCCCGGTTCGCGCGGCGAATTCAGCCGCGAGTGCGGTGGCGAGCCAGCCGCCCGCCTCTCCGCAATCCCCAACGGTGGTGCTCAGGTCGACCCTGGAGCTTTGTCGATCGAATTCGGGCGACGACCTGATTGCGGCCTCCATTTCCGACGAAACTCCGTGGCGCCAGACCGCCCCAATGTTCGTCCGCTCTACTTTTCCCCAACGCGTGGCGTTTTCCACCGTTTCGCCTACCGCATTGGCCAGACCGCGTGCCGGACGATGCAGGAGCACAGCAGGAGCTTTCGCCTTCGTCTGGGCAAGATTTTGGTGCCCCAGCAGTAACGCGACGCCCGCCTCTGCAACACCATCCTCTAGACGTTCGCTGACGGCGTTGCGCAATTGCACTGCGACCAGCAGATGAGCCACCTCTGGCCTCATGCTGTCGAACCACGCGTCGGTACTAAACAACGTGGAGGATCCGGCCGGAGGCTTCAAGATCACATGCACCGACGGGAACTTCCCGGCAACTAGATTCTTCAGTCTCGCCGACACTTCGATGCTCTCAAGGGCGCAATGCGAAACTGCTTCAACGTAAAGCGTCATCCGCGCAGGAAGAGCAGCGAGTTGCGGCGTCAGATCGTCGATCAACTGGGCCAGAAGCCAGTTGCAGACCACGCGTTGGCGAAGATATTCCGTGAGTTCGTTTCCAGCATTGAACCTCTGGTTCGGGATTTCTATCCAGCGTGCATCAACATCGGTATTCGGCGTGGCCCTGCTCGCCCGAGGCTCCAGCTTCAGGCTGCCATCGACAATGCCTCGAACATCGTTCTCGTCGCGATTGGCAGAAAAGCGCCATGCATGACCTATCAACGCGAGCGGCACGCTGGCAAGGGCGTGACAATTTTCGGTCTCACGGTCGCTAACTCGATTCATCGCTATCGCTTCGCTGCGTCGCGCATATAGATATCCGAGACGGCAGCACAGCAAAAACGCCCACGCCAGGATCGGATAACCGATGGCGCAGAACCAAAACCAGATCGGATTGGTTGGTCCGCCTCGCGGCCATAGAAGAATCGTTAGTGCTGCACCAAAACACAGTAGGACGCCTAGAAGCGCAGTCCAAACCAGTTTTGATAGTTGCGGAGGCGGAGGCACCGCTACCCGCGGCGGAAAACGAGCGAAGTCGATCGGCATTCGTTTAGCTAACCGTCGCGCCATCAGATAGGGCAATGAGGACACTCCCGCACTGGGTCTTGTCTCCATCGCATGAAAGTGGCGTGCCAGCATCCTTGAAACTGCTACTTCCTGCCACGATTACGTTGTCGCCGTGAATCGGACAGGACACGAGGTCTCCGACCCGTGCCGCGCGGCGCCCGTTGACCTTGATCCGATTCGAGCCGGTCAGGATCTTGCCCCCGTGGCTCGTGCTGTCGCCTTCGTATGCTAGTTTTTTCATTCGATTCATCTTCCTAATCAGATTCGATCAATTCGGCTTGATTTTCCGGGGGACTCGGTCCGCTTCATTGTTAGATCGACAAAAACACTCCCTGAATCTGTAATACCTTTCAGATATGCCCGTACTCCGTCTCCATCGTGGCGAGGTTCCGCACCGAACTCTATGCTCACTCCATCATCAAGAAATGAAATGCGATAGCTCATCAGCTCGATTACACAGAGGTTGCCGGAACGTACCTCCTCATTAATTATCTATTCCATCAATCGGCTCGACTGTTTTGATTCCTCTGAATGCTCGAAAACTGATCGGTTGGTACACTCCAACATCGCAAATATGATTGGATATTATTTTCGCGTCCTTTTTAACATATATTCCGCTCGGAAATCCTTGATACAGAACATAGTGGTACCGTCCCGAGCTAAATTTCAGGTGCGTGAAACTCAAATTTCCATTCTGGATATCACTTATTGAAAACCACTTTTCCGGAGGATATGGCTTCTCCGGAAATTCAATTTCGACATGCCCAATTTTTCCAAACCGGTATTGAACATATCCATTATCAGGTGATATGTTCCCTGCAGCGCATACTGACATTATTTTACTATTTGTTGGGCAGCTGAAATATACTTCCTCATGAGGATAACAAAGCGTAACCTCGCCTGCCCCCGCATTGGCGCTAAACAAGGTTACCCCATAAACAAAAATCGCTTTTGCAAGAAAAATCAGATAGCAGTTCGCCTTCAATTGAAAGTCCCTCTAGTGTAGATCGAATTTAAATGATTAACGCGCGACGCGTAGCTATCAGCATGAACGTTAACAATCGCGGCAATAGCATTTACCTTTGCGGCGACAGAACCTTCGTGTGCCTCGGCCATCACATTTTCCGACCAGCGTTCGCAGCGCCAAGACACGAATAGTTAATATTGCCATCCGATATCCGCGCATTCGCCCTCATTGTCACAACCTAATGCACGTCGACTTCGGAAGGAGGCGCCTGATTTACGCCATCAAATATTTTATTGGAAAAGCTTTTATATTTTGATGCTTGACACTGTTTATCAAAAACAATTTTTTTATTCTTCAAAACATATAATTGTCCGGGCCAAACCGAGGATACAACATAAGTATACGGTCCATTTTCAAATTTTAAATGCAAGCCTCGAATACTTCCCTCCGAAACGTCTGAAAGTTTCAATATTTTATTTGGCGGAATACCGTTTTTTGGATACACAAAGATATCCCTGCCAGCTCCGTATTTATATTTTACGTAGCCCTGTTTTGGATTCAAATTATTCTTTGCGCAAACCGAAATTACTTTTCCATTGTCCAGCGGACAACTAAAATACACATCCTCACCTTCATTGCAAAGGGTTATTTCTTCTTGCGGAGCCAATTCGTTGGCGTAAGCAAATTTTAAAATTGCGACCTGAATCAAAAGAAATATTTTCCGCGTTTGCATTATCTTAATCCCTGCCAATTGTGCATTGAGTCGAAATTATTTCTCCGATCGACAATATCATCCATATTGTCACCACTTATGGAATGCCCTGGGGCATGGCTAAAAAGACCCGGGTTTATTACTTTGGCAATGTTATCGACATCATCGGTTGATGCACCTTGATCAGCGATCTCGTACATTCTGTTGTTTATCCAATAAGCAGCAGCTGATCTCACCGCGTATTTTGGCTGCGCAATCAACTCAAAATCCTCGAGGAAATCCAAACCTTTCTCAGCTGGCCAACCTTGTGAATTCTGCCTATGCCACTCAGTGAATTTTCGATATTGCGTTCGCCCTGTTATCTGTATCAAACCTCTCCCGCGATACTTCCATCCATCTCCACTCGAGACGTCATTATTGCCATTCCGATTAGCATAAGCTCGGTTTGCAATTTCCTTCTGATTGGCTGGATGACTACTAGTCCGTCCGTATAGCTCTGCTTCTGCTGGATGACGCCGGAAATAACTAAATTTTACCGATAGTCTTGACGGAGGATAGTTCAGACTTTCACCGGTGTGAATAGCCAATGACGAACCAGCCTCTCTCCGGATTTGCGCAAAAAAATGTTCTCGCCTCAGTGAGGTGTTTAGCTTGAATAAATCGATATTATTATTTAATTCAATGATGACCACTTGCAACGTTGCAACGTCTGCGCTTGGGAAAATGTGTCGCATCATTTCCATTGTGAATTGGAAGCTCCTTGGACAGAAATTCCCCACCAACCCAACCGGATGAATATGAAACACATTCGACCCAGGAAAGTCCGTCAGCCCGGCCTTGACAGCATCCCACCAGACCAGCTTCCCGATCCGTTTCTGCTCCTCGACGTGTTCAGGCTTCGGCCCCGTGCGCTGCTCGATCGCCGCAATCAACTGCTTCCACTTATCCGGATTCGCCCACTCGCTCTCGTGCTGGATGATCAGCCTCGACATCCGCAGCGCCGTCCACGGGTCGTTCGCCGCATTGCGTAATCCGTCAGCAGCCCGTGCAGGGTCGCCGCCCAGATTCAGCGCCTGGTAAATCGATGACATGAGCGCACTGAGCTTGCCCAGCGAACCCGCATCCGGCACGTCCGCACCCATCGCATAGTCGACAAACCCGTTCGTCGTCGCAAACATCGTATGCGTCGGATCGTGCTCGTCGTCCAGCGTCTGGAAGTCCACCCACTTCTGCGCGAATTCCCGCGTCACCCTCCCGCCCGCAAAATTCTCTTCCCGTACCCAGCCATCGATCGGCTGGTGACGAACATCCGCGCTGTCGATCTTCCACCAACGCCACTTGTCGCCATCGCCGCCTGTCTCTGTCTCGATGTACTGACGATCTGTGCTTCCCCTGGCAAGCGCCGCAAGCGGAAAGACCTCGATTACACCGGTCTGTCCGGCTTCAGCTCCTTCCTCATTGTGTCTCGTGTACAACGTGGTCCCACTGTCGATCCGCTGGATCGTTGGCTCACCGGGAAGGGCCAACTGCTTCCATGCGTTGACCTTTGCGCCGTTCTGCCCGATCCAGCTGCGCCCCTCGTCGATGAACGACTTGATGCTGTCGTCGCAGAAGACCTCAATGTGCACCATCCGGTTTCCGGAAGTCTGCCGGGACAACGGGTCGTAGCGACCAAGATGGCCAATCAGTTCACCCGCCTTGATCGGGACGACTTCGGAGGGCGTCGACAACACGATCACCCGGTCCAGCGAGGAGTCAGGCATTACTTCCCTGACAACTGGACCACCGTGCTCTGCGCCAAGAAAGATCCATCCGTTTGTCGCGGGATGCGCGACACCGCCGGCGGTTCCCGGATAGGGTGACACGCCGCTCGCATCCTTGATCTGCCCCCAGCCGTCCTCGCGTCTTCCAAGGCTAACCTGAGCCCCCTGAGGGAGGATGCAGAGTACCGCGCCATGCGGCCTGGATACCCGGACCCGCAGTCCCTGCTGCCCGGCGGGCGCCAGCTGGCCACCCGACCCGGCCGTAGGACGGTCCTGCGCACAGGTGGTCACCTCGAATCGCGTCGCCCAGTACTTCGGCCTGGGTAGATGTGCGTCACTCTCGTAGTCCGCGAAGTCCTGCAGGTGTGCGTACAGGCTGTAAAAAGTCAGTTTCCTGTCTTTGGGAAACTCCATTGAATGACGCACCAGCGCAAACCCTGTGCTGTACGGCGCACTGATTGCAGGTTGGCCATTCCGCGCGGGGATCTCGCTTACCGGGTAAGTACTATCGAGGCGCCATGCGACCACTTCGCCGTTCGCAATACAGCGCACTCCGCCTTTCAGATCCAGCGATGCGCCGGCGCCCGCCTCGGTCACATGTATTCCGCCGTGCCACATGCCTTTGCCGCTGACCGAATAGGCGCCCGATGGCTCCTGCCTCAACAGTTTGTGGAATTCATGCTCGTCAATGAAATCCGCCGGCGCCCCACCGGTGCCCTTCCTGCGGAACGGAAACGCAAACTGAAGCAGCTTCACGGGCGTGATGGGTGGATTTGACGGAGAAGTCGTAGTTGCCATGATTATGCTTATTCTGAAAAGCCGAAGTTCGTATTCCCCTTGACCGGATCGGCTGGACTCTGTCCGACGATCAAAGATTGCCAACTTGCTCATCAAGTCCAGATGCATCTTCTTATAGGCTGCAGACATAGGCCAATACGCCCTCCGAGATCGCGAAAAATTCGTAGCCGCCTTATGCCCGTCTTAGCGTGAAATAAGCCCCCCCTTTCTCACAGCGGTCTGACATCGTCGATTCGAATCCATTTGCGCAGAACCCGACCGTTACTTCTAAAATAATCTACTTGGACCCAGCCGGAATCAACAGCACTAACTTCCGTGACAACCTCACCTCTAACGATATACGATTTTGTCTTTTCTTCCGGATGAGGAGAGTCATATAGCCACGTCCGGTCGACAATGACTATGAGTTTCGTCCCAGTTAGATGTGACTTTCCAGCAGGCAATGCCAATTTGGATTCTATGTATTCGGCTTCCGACGTCGCCTTTTCGTTTTTTAGCTGCCTTACGATCGCCAAGTAATCTTTATGATTGTCGTTACTGACGGGATCGCACGCCATCACATTTGAGATACCCATGTTCGCGACAATTACATCCACGAGCTTTAAATGGACGCTCGAATTCGAAAACTCTTTCCAAAGTCTTTTGGCATCGAAAGTGGTCTTCTCTATCATTTCCGCAGTACGATCGACACTCGCATCCAACCATTGGTCCCCTCGGGCTGCCCATTGTCCACCGCATATTTCACCGGTTTGCATGGTAAGGATGCACCCTGTCGCCGTTTCGACGACAGGACAATACTCCCTTCCCTCAATGCGCGGCTTCTCACCTGCGACCTCCAGCGTTCCTTGTCGGACGACGGGCAAGACGGCATAGCGGCCGGTGACGGACACATCTCTTTGATCGAATCCCTCGAATACGACCCCACCGTTCTTCGTCAATTGCTCTTCAGAAAATAGCTGGAGGCGATGACCATCCTTGTCAACGAAAAAACCTGTGGACCAGCCATCGCCAAAACGATCCTTCATCTGACCGGCTAAAGGTCGCACAAGCTCAATTGACTGGCCGCCAGGCAGAAGGGTTTGCTCCCCAAAAACCGTCTTAGGAAATGTCGAGACAAAGAAACATGACGCCATCCAAATGACGACGAATCTTCTCTTGCCAAAATATAAGCTAATCGTTTTCATGACAACTTGCCCCTCAGTTGCGCAAATCTGGGACGACAATCGTTCATATTTCGATGTTCACCATAGTAAGCAAGGATCTCTAACTCGTATGCAGCGTGAGAGTCTCCCCAAGTTGATGGATCCTTTTTCACCGTGGGATTGGCATGAAAGAAGACATCCAAGGCTTTTCCTGTATCTTTCACGACATTGCTGGGGCGGTTGACGTGTTCGTCAAGTGCGGTTGCGTGACCAAGATCCGTCAGAAAGTACTCAGCAAGTGAATGAGCATAGCCCACTGGGGTGAGCGTGCGAACCAACCGCAAGCGAGCTACGAAATCTTTCACTTGCTTGTCTTGAAACTCGTCGTCCCGGATGGCATGAGCTATAGCGGCCAGCGGTTTTTGCTTAATACTGTGCCCGAACGTAGCTTGTGTACAGCCCTCCCTCAGCTTCTTGTATAGCTCATCGCCAGTTATCTTTACACCTCCCGTTATCTCGGAATCTTGGTAGTACATTTTCAACCCGCTATCTTCTTCAATTGTCCAGCCGCATTGAGCAAAAAGACGCTGATAAGCTGCCTCGTTCTCGGCTTTGAACTGAGCAACCTGCGTTGTGAATTCGCCCGCCCCTGTGGGGTTAACTGTTTTTTGACAAGCACCCGCAGTAAAGATCTCACTGTCGTATGCCTGAACACCATCGACATTTCCTTCGTTCTGCGACATTGCCACAAGAATGCGATGTTCCTGTTCGGTCATTCGGCCAGTGTCAAGGAACCGGCGCATGGCGGGCGAATTCTCCAATGACAAATTGCCTTTATAGATCGGTCCATAATGAACAGTCTGTCCATTCCAACGAGTTACCTTGCACCCGTTTATCAAGCAGCATCCGCAGTCACAACTATCTAGTTTCCGGAAATTCCCCACCAACCCAACCGGATGAATATGAAACACATTCGACCCAGGAAAGTCCGTCAGCCCGGCCTTGACGACATCCCACCAGACCAGCTTCCCGATCCGTTTCTGCTCCTCGACGTGCTCAGCCTTCGGCCCCGTGCGCTGTTCGATCGCCGCAATCAACTGCTTCCACTTATCCGGATTCGCCCACTCGCTCTCGTGCTGGATGATCAGCCTCGACATCCGCAGCGCCGTCCACGGGTCGTTCGCCGCATTGCGTAATCCGTCAGCAGCCCGTGCAGGGTCGCCGCCCAGATTCAGCGCCTGGTAAATCGATGACATGAGCGCACTGAGCTTGCCCAGCGAACCCGCATCCGGCACGTCCGCACCCATCGCATAGTCGACAAACCCGTTCGTCGTCGCAAACATCGTATGCGTCGGATCGTGCTCGTCGTCCAGCGTCTGGAAGTCCACCCACTTCTGCGCGAATTCCCGCGTCACCCTCCCGCCCGCAAAATTCTCTTCCCGTACCCAGCCATCGATCGGCTGGTGACGAACATCCGCGCTGTCGATCTTCCACCAACGCCACTTGTCGCCATCGCCGCCTGTCTCTGTCTCGATGTACTGACGATCTGTGCTTCCCCTGGCAAGCGCCGCAAGCGGAAAGACCTCGATTACACCGGTCTGTCCGGCTTCAGCTCCTTCCTCATTGTGTCTCGTGTACAACGTGGTCCCACTGTCGATCCGCTGGATCGTTGGCTCACCGGGAAGGGCCAACTGCTTCCATGCGTTGACCTTTGCGCCGTTCTGCCCGATCCAGCTGCGCCCCTCGTCGATGAACGACTTGATGCTGTCGTCGCAGAAGACCTCAATGTGCACCATCCGGTTTCCGGAAGTCTGCCGGGACAACGGGTCGTAGCGACCAAGATGGCCAATCAGTTCACCCGCCTTGATCGGGACGACTTCGGAGGGCGTCGACAACACGATCACCCGGTCCAGCGAGGAGTCAGGCATTACTTCCCTGACAACTGGACCACCGTGCTCTGCGCCAAGAAAGATCCATCCGTTTGTCGCGGGATGCGCGACACCGCCGGCGGTTCCCGGATAGGGTGACACGCCGCTCGCATCCTTGATCTGCCCCCAGCCGTCCTCGCGTCTTCCAAGGCTAACCTGAGCCCCCTGAGGGAGGATGCAGAGTACCGCGCCATGCGGCCTGGATACCCGGACCCGCAGTCCCTGCTGCCCGGCGGGCGCCAGCTGGCCACCCGACCCGGCCGTAGGACGGTCCTGCGCACAGGTGGTCACCTCGAATCGCGTCGCCCAGTACTTCGGCCTGGGTAGATGTGCGTCACTCTCGTAGTCCGCGAAGTCCTGCAGGTGTGCGTACAGGCTGTAAAAAGTCAGTTTCCTGTCTTTGGGAAACTCCATTGAATGACGCACCAGCGCAAACCCTGTGCTGTACGGCGCACTGATTGCAGGTTGGCCATTCCGCGCGGGGATCTCGCTTACCGGGTAAGTACTATCGAGGCGCCATGCGACCACTTCGCCGTTCGCAATACAGCGCACTCCGCCTTTCAGATCCAGCGATGCGCCGGCGCCCGCCTCGGTCACATGTATTCCGCCGTGCCACATGCCTTTGCCGCTGACCGAATAGGCGCCCGATGGCTCCTGCCTCAACAGTTTGTGGAATTCATGCTCGTCAATGAAATCTGCCGGCGCCCCACCGGTGCCCTTCCTGCGGAACGGAAACGCAAACTGAAGCAGCTTCACGGGCGTGATGGGTGGATTCGGCGGAGGAGTCGTAGTTGCCATGACTATGCTTATTCTGAAAACCCGAAGTTCGCGTTCCCTTTGACATCTTTAAGGGGAGCACCCGGCCAGCTTGGAAAGGTAAAATTGCTCTTCGCCGGACCATCGACATCCAGCCCACCCTTGACCTGTATCTCACTTGAGCTCGCAATCACGATCTTCCCGTTTGCGATTTTTACGTACGCACCTGCTCCATCGCCCAGCGTGATCCCTTTCGACCCAGTAATGACTACTTCGCCTGTCGACGAACTAACCGCGACGTTGGTAAGCGCCATCAATTCCAGAGCGTCCCCTTGGGCCTGAACCTGCACCTTGCCCTTGGCTGCGAAAATCCGGATTCCGAGCTTCGCGGCAAACAGTGAAATTGCCTCGCCGGCCGCTGCCGTGATCCGCTTGAGCACGCCGATGTCGATTCCTTCGCCAGCAGTAACGAACATCTGCTTACCCGCGGCCAACTGCATGTGCGCGCCACTAGCGACACCAATGCCTTCAGGTGCGCTCGCCACGATCACCGGCTTCCGGAGTTCCGCGAGCTTTTGCTCGACGAGCACACGTTGCTGATCGACTGCGGCCAGCAACGCCTGCGCGGCACTCGCAGAACCGTTGAGCGAGCGCAGGATTTCCTCGGCTTGCTGAAGTGTTGTGTCGGCGTTGGGCATCGCGAGTTGCTCGCCCACAGCACCAGGCTGCGCCTCGGCACTAAGCAACAATCCTTTGGCCGCCCGGGCTGACAGATACCCATCCGTCCTTAGCTCGGCGCCTTGTCCCCGCTCCTTCCTCTCCCCATCAACCATATGCCCCAGATTCAGCTCACTGGTCTGAAACGGCGTAGTCAGATGGATATGCTCAACCCCTTCCTTATCCTCCATCCGCATTTCATTCTGAGCGGCGGTTCGAACGATATTGCGCGTATTGTTGAGGTTATTAACCAGATCCGGGTGCAAGCTGTCATGCATCGCCCCGATGATCACAGGCCGATCCGGGTCCCCAGCCGTGAACACGATCGCCACTTCCGCCCCATCGATCAGCGGAAAGTGATGACCATAATCATCCCCGCTATAGGGCTTCGCAAACCGCACCGGCCGGCTGGTTCCGCCCGGACTCCACTCATCGAGATCGAACGGCAGCACGATCACATACCAGCCCTGCTCGGTCAGATACGCGTACTTATAATTCCCCGGCGACGTGACCCGCGCGGGCAAGATTCCATCGATGGTAGGCCGCCGAACCGACTCCATCGAAGTCCGCCACACACGATCCGACGGAATCCCCTCGAACGTCACCTGATATGCCTGATCCCGCGCGCCCTGCGACCTCACTGAAGTCACGAAAATCCCATACTTCGCATCGGCCGGATTCGGATCGATCGACATGACCTCGCCCGCCTCGAGCCAGAACGGATTCCCCGTGCCGACAAACGCAATCTGACTGGCCAGATGCGCCTCATGCCGCAACCGGGCAATACGCTGACCTTCGTCGGGCGTTTCGTAATGCTCGCCCCAGCGGTAATCGACCGCGTTCGTGGTGCTGTCGTCGCGCGCGGTGTTCTCCTCCACGAGCAACGATATTCCCGCCTGGCGATGGTTATAGTCGTGCAGGCGCACGGACTCGGGAACGCGCTGCGTCCTTTTCTCGAGCGCCGTGATTGCCTCCGCTCCGGCACCCTCCATTCCCGCATTACGCCGGTACGGCACCCTACGCTGCTTACGCGCGTACGCATCGAGATCGTCGCCGAACACGATCATCGCGCGATCCTTCTTCTGTTCCCACCGAAACCACATTCCTTCCTGCGCGCAGAGCCTCTGGATAAACCTGAATGTCGTCTCGCGATACTGCGTGATGTACTCATGCCGCTTGTACTGCCCACGTAGCTGGAACACGAAGTCGACTCCGCTGCGATACCCGTAGTGCCGCAACGTATCGGTAATGATCTCCTCGACCGATTGCTTCTGAAACAACCGGCTCGTCACGCCGCGATCGAGATCGGCGAGTTTCGGCTCCAGCACGACCCTGTAGCGCGTTTGATCGGCCGATGTCTCGAACTCGTCGAACTTCGTCACGATGCCGTGAATCGTATGCGCGGGCGGTCTCGTGCTGAACTTCTCGGCGTTCTCGCCAAACATCTTGCGCAGATAGTCGATATCCGGATCGCCCGGCTCGATCGTGAACCGCCCCGGGCGCCCGAGCACCTGATCCATCGGAATTCCCGCTACCGGGCTTGTGAATTCGATCTCATAGCCATACAGCTCACTGATGCGATCGACGCCCGTGAACTTCAGGATCGAGAACGGCGCCGGGTGCGGCGCCAGCTTCAATTCATAAGCCTGCAACGGCAATGCCATCAGCATTGAATTCCTCTCGATTACGCCAATATCACAGCGCTGTCGAGGCAACTGCTAACGGTTGCCCCGGCAGCTCGTGCGAAGACTCAATCAGAAAACCCCTGATCAGCTCTTCGCCTTCGGCATTTGCGACACCAGCGACAGCCCGATGTCCATCCCCTCGACCTGGAAGTGCGGGATGATGAAGAGCTTGATGCGGAAGAAGCCCGGGTTGTCCTCGATGTCTTCGACGGTCACCTTCGCTTCACGCAGCGGGTGCGATGCCTGCAACTCGTCGCCCGGATCTTTCATCTCGGTCACGAGACCCTTGATCCAGTTGTTGAGCTCGATCTCCAGCAGACGTCGATCCTTGGTCGTCCCGATGTTTTCGCGCTGAATCAGCTTCAGGTAGTGCGCGATACGCGACAGCAGGAAGATGTACGGCAGCCGTGCGTTGATACGGCTATTGGCCGTCGCTTCCTTGGTCTCGTACAGTGCCGGCTTCTGTGCAGAATTCGCCGAGAAGAAGCACGCGAAGTCGTGGTTCTTGTAGAACGACAGCGGAATGAAGCCCAGATTCGCGAACTCGAATTCGCGCGTTTCCGGAATCAGCACTTCGGTCGGGATCTTTGGCTGCACGCCGGTGCCAAGGTCGTACAGGTGCACCGGCAGGTCTTCCACCTTGCCACCAGCCTGCGGGCCGCGGATCTGCACGCACCAGCCGTTATTCACGAAGCTGCGCGTCATGTTGGCCGCGAACGCGAACGACGCGTTGACCCACAGGTACCGGTCATGGTCCGGGCCCTTCACCGCTTCCTCGTAATTGAACGCGCGCACCGGCGTCGTGTCCTTGCCATACGGCAGGCGGCCGATCACGCGCGGCATCGTCAGACCGACGTAACGCGCGTCGTCCGTATCGCGGAAGCTCTTCCACTTGATGTACTCGGCGCGATCGAAGTAGTTGCCGATATCCTGGATCGCCGCGACTTCCTCCATCGACTTCTTGCCGAAGAATGCCGCGCCGACCGAGCCGATGAACGGCATATGCGCAGCCGCCGCGACCTTCGAGATGTTGCGCAGCAGTGCTACGTCCTGCGGCGAATTGGCGAACTCGAAGTCGCTGATCAACGCGCTGATCGGCTGGCCGCCCGGCGTGTCGTACTCCTCGATATACGTGAGGCGATACAGGCCGCTCTGGATCAGCTCCGGCGTGTCTTCGAAGTCGCGTTGCAGCGCATCCTTCGACACGTCCAGCACTTCGATGCGCGCGTTCTTGCGAAAATCCGTGCGCGACACCAGCATCTTCAGGCCACGCCAGCGGCCCTCCAGCGCCTGAAACTCAGGGGTATGCAGCACCGCGTCGAGCTGTCGGCTGATCTGCCGGTCGAGCTGGCCGATATGAAAATCGAGCAGCGACTTGTCGAGACGCTCGACAGGCTGGCTCGATTGCGCGACCAGCTCGAGAAACGCGCCGATACCACGCGCGATGCGCTCGTCGGCCGACGCCTCGGACAGCATGTCGCTATCGCGGAATGCCTCGAGCGGGCGCGCCTCGGATACGGGCTTCAGGTTGATCTTGTTGCACAGCGACGCATAGACGCTGTCGCCGGCGAAGGACATGTCTTGCGCGGCATCGAGCACAACGGTCTCGGTCGCGCCCTGACGGGATTCGTTCTGTTCCATTTTTGTTCCTGGCTGAGTTTTTGCAGCAATGCGGTTGCGCCAGGCGGTGACGGCTTGCTTCGACCGTCCCCGCTCAGGCATGGCCTTCCGGCTGGGTCGCGGCAGTGGCGATCTGCGCGAGTTCGCCGCGCAGTTTGTCCGACAGGCGCCGGTCCTTCAGGACCTTTTCGAACTCGCGACGGAACGTACTGTTGTCGAGCAGATTGGACTTCAGATCGCGCAGCAGATTGCGCATCGCCAGCAGCGCCTGCAATTCGGGAATCTGACGCGCCACCTGCTCCGGCTCGAAGTCTTTCATCGAGCGAAACGCGAGCTTGACCGGTAGCTCCGAACCATCGTCGGCGAGCGTGTTCTCGGCCGCGATCTTCAGGTCGGGGGCGTAGTCGGCGAGCACCGCGTCGAAATTATTTTTGTCGATGTTGACCTTCTTGCGCTCCGCCAGTGCCGCCTGCTCGCGGCCCGCACTGAAATCGCCGGCGACCAGCAGCTTGAGAGGCAGCTCGACCTTCTTCTGCGCGCCGCCCGTGTGCAGGTCCAACGTGATCGAGACGCGACTCTTCGGAATTTCGCGCTGAAAGCTGTCCATTCATACTCCTCATGTAATCAGATTCGACACAACCCGCAGATCTCGCCCATGGCGATGCGGTAATTCCATTCGCGCATGCCCGCGAGCGCGCTTAAAGAGATATGCGCGACTCGCAATGGGAATTACGACGACGATACCGCATTGCACGACTTCGGATCGTGCACCTCATTTAAATTCAGACGATATTAAAGCAGGTTTTCCCGCATGACGTCAAAGCATATTGATCGAGACGCGGAATCAAACAGTGTGAACAATGGTTAAATAAATTCTGCTTTCACATATTCTCGCCGCTGCACCGCCCAGAGCCGCAAACGAGGAATTAACGCAATTTAACATTTATTAAATTTCGTCAATTCGCCGCGCATTTATTTGACACAATCTCAAATTGAATTTCGCTTTCTCAGGATAAATCTCAACCGTATCTCAAATCTGAATTAGTCAATTTTTGTCATATTTTCAACGTCAGTCGAAATATGGGTATACGAACAGCGAATACGACATATAGAATCCGAAATCTCGGATAATCCAGATTAAATCAGCAACAAGCATCAGACCAAAATACCTATGCGGATCGACAAACCGCTCTGGCATGAGGGCCTCATCCTCACGCAGCAGCACTTCCAGCAGCAAGAACGATGGGCCGGCTTCGCGCTGCAACAGCTCGCCACGTCCGCGCTCGCGCAACCGTGGGGCACGCTCGGCGTCGAGATCGACGAAGAGGCGTTGGCCACCGGCCGTCTGAAGCTCGCACGGCTCAAGCTGCGCTTTTCAGACGGCACGCCGGTCGACACGACGCTGACCGACGCTCTGCCCGCCGCGCGCGATCTGGCGCAAGGCGTGCCCGCTGATCTGCAAAGCGTCGTCGTGTTCGCGGCGCTCGCGCTGCCCGATGCGAACGGCGACAACTGCCGGTTCGATGAAACGTCGCTTGCGCGTCCACGCCGCACGTATCGCGAATTCGTCAAGGTCGTGGATCTGAACGGCGGCAGCGAAACCGAGATCGCGTCCGAGCGTCACGCGCTGCGTCTGCTGTTCGATTTCGAATCGCATGCCGACGACACGGTCTGCGCCATCGCGCGGCTCACGCGCAGCGCGAGCGGCCAGTTCCAGGTCGATCACCGTTTCGTGCCGCCGTGCCTGACGCTCGGCAGCCACCCACTGCATGTCGAGCGCATCAATCGCCTCGCCGATATCCTGCAGGCGAAGAGCGTTGCGCTCGGCGCGCGTCGTAGCGAACGGCTCGAACAGGTCGCCGAATATGGCGTCGCCGACGTGCAGCTGTTCTGGCTTTTGCACTGCATTCACGCGGCATGGCCGCAGTTGCGGCTCTACGCGGCGCATCCGCGCCGCTCACCGGAGCAGCTCTACACGACGCTCGCGCAACTGGTCAGCGCGTTGATCACGTTCTCGACGCGCGTGCAACTCACCGACATTCCCGCCTACGACCACGCGCGCGCCGACGAGGTGTTCACAAAGCTCGAGGCCACGATCCGCGAATTGCTCGACGCGATCATTCCGTCGCGCGTCGTGTCGATCGGCCTCACGCGCAAAAGCGCGACCACGTGGGCGGGTCAGTTCCTCGACGAGCGCATCGTCGAAGGCGCGGCCGACTGGTATCTGTCGGTCAACGCGCCGGTGCCGGCGTTCGAGCTCGCAGAGCAGTTCCCGCGCCTGTGCAAGATCGGCGCGCCCGACGACGTCGAGCACATCATCAATTCGGCGCTGCTCGGCATCCCGCTCAAGGCGGTAGCGCGCGTGCCGGCCGCGATTCCGGTGCGCCTCGACAACCAATACTTCGCGCTCGATCCAGCGAACGCCGCGCATGCGAAGATGCTCGCCGCGCGCGCCTGCCAGATCTATCTGCCGGCGTCGGTGCCCGACGCATCGCTCGAACTTTACGCGGTACTGCGCTCATGAACGCCCTGCCCCGAAGCCCCAACGAAGCGGCGCTGCTCGACAGCGCGCCCGGCGCGACGCGCGCGTCGCGCGAAGGCATTCGCGACCTGCTGCGCGACACCGCGCTGCTCGTCACGACGCTTACGCCCGGCGGTCACGCGGGTCACGCAATCGACTTCCGCAATCGTTGCGCTGCGCTGATCGCCAACTTCTCGACTGCACTCGAGCGGCGCGGCTATCCCGACGACGTACGGCGCGAAGCGCTACTCGCGCAATGCGGGCTGCTCGATGAAGTCGCGCTGCGCTATCTGCCGCCCGAAAGCCGCGCGGGGTGGGAACTGAAACCGCTGCAAGTCGAGTTGTTCAACCTGCACGACGCGGGTGAGCGCGTGTTCGAACGGCTCGAAGCGCGCATGCGTGAAGCGTCGCCGCACATCGAGCTGCTCGAATGCTACGCGGCGATTCTGAGCCTCGGCTTGATCGGCCGTTTCGCGCGCGATGGCGAAGCGAAACGCACGGCGTTGACGACAGCGCTGCATGCGCAGCTGGAAAAACTTCGCCCAGCGCCCGCACGCACCTTCATCGCCGATCGCCCCGGCCGCCGCTTGTCGGACTGGTTCTACCGGCTCTCGCCGTGGGCGATTGCAGGGCTCGCATGCGTGGTCGCCGCCATCGTCTGGCTGGTCTGGTCGGCCCTGCTCGACAGCCAGCTAGCGCAACTCGCGCACGCGAAGCCCACGCAGCCGTGAAGTCCGATCTGCGCATCCTGTCCGCAACGCCGACGCGCACGCCCGATCGCGCGTACGAGAGACTCGGTTACCCGTTGCGCGCGATGCTCGTGTTCACGGCCGTGCTGGCGCTCGCGGCGATCTGGTTCGTGCTGCCGGGCGGACGCGGCATCGCATGGGCGCTGACGGCGGTCGTCGGCTTGCTCGTGGGCGTACTCGTCGGATGGCGCACGCTCTGGCTATCCCGCGCGGGCGAACAGAGCGCGCAGGTCCTGGCCGCGCTCGGCGCCTCGACCGCCGGAATTCCGCCGAAGCTGCGCACCCGCATGCCGCTCGTGCTCGTTACCGGCGACGGTCTGCCGGCTCTGTTCGATCGCAACCACGAGGAGCGCTTCGCGCATGTCGGCGACGGCGCGATCTGGTTGCGCGTCGATCATCCGCAGCAGTTACCGCGTCTCGCGGTTGCGCTCAGACAGTGGCGCGACGGACGTGCGCCCGATGGCGTCGTGCTGTCGGTGGCGCCCGCGCTGCATGTCGGGGCCGACATGCTCACGCAGAAGCTGCGCGTCGTGCGCCATTGCGTCGCCGATGCGGCTCGCACGCTCGGCACGCGGCTGCCGGGCTATGTCGCCGTCTATCAGCGGATGACGACGTGCCCGCCTGGTCTGTCGGCGCCTGCGTGGTACGGGGTGTCGTCGGCGACGCGAATCGTCGATGCCGAGCGTTTCGAACTCGTGGTCCGCGCGGCCGAAGCCGAGCCTCAGCGCGTGCCTGGCGACGCGGGCAGTACCACGGCTACCACGGCTACCACGCCTACCACGGGTGCCGCGCGCGCGGCGGCGCTCGCGTCGCTCGTCGGCTGGACGCAGCGTCTCGTGATCGGCACGTTGACCGACCCGCAGCAGCCCGCCACGCCGTGGGCGTTGTTCGGCGCGGGTTGGATCGATTGCGGTCCAGCAAGCAGTTCGGCAACCGGTTCGGCCGATCCGTGGGAACGCGACGTGCAGATGAAAACCTGTGTGAGCCGCGCCGCCGTCGGCGCATCACCGCTGCCGTGGCCGCTACCGCAACCGCTGATCGAAGCAACACCGCGGCGCTACTGGATGTCGCCGCGCCGCACTGCCTGCGCGCATGCGCTCGCGCTGCTCGCTTGCGCAGCCGCCGTCGCGTCGTGGTCCGCCGCGAGAAACAACGAAGCCCTGCTCGATCGCATCGGCACCGACCTCGGCCGCTATTCGATGATTCCGGCCGCGCACGACAACGCCAAACGCGACGCGCTGCAAGCGCTCGTCGCCGATCGCGATCAGCTCGACCGTTACGCGCGCATCGGAGTGCCGCTGCGACTGTCGCTCGGCATGTATCGCGGTGCGCAACTGCTGCCGGCGCTGGACACCGCGATCGCGTCGTACGTGCCGCCTGCTGCGCCGCCGGCGGTCGTCGCGCTCGACAGCATGTCGCTATTCGACAGCGGCCGCGCTCAGCTGAAGCCCGGCTCGACGCGCGCGATGGTCGGTGCACTCGAAATGATCAGGAAGAATCCAGACAAGCGGATTCTGGTCGCCGGGCACACCGATAACGTCGGCAATCCGCAGAGCAATCTGAAGTTGTCCACGGCTCGCGCGCAAGCCGTGCGCGACTGGCTGATCGACGTGTCGGGCCTCACGGCGTCGCAGTTTGCGATTCAGGGCTATGGCGAGACGCGGCCGATCGCGAGCAATGCTACCGACGACGGACGCGCGAAGAACCGGCGAGTTGAAATCACGCTCGTGCCGGACGCTCCTTCAAACCAATAGGCGAAAAAATCGCAGTGTTTCGCCCCTGAAGCACCGCGCTTCGGGATCCAGACGCTCGGGGGCTGCTCCGGGCGGTTGTCGCAGCAGTAGAAAAATCAAGGAGTAGAAAGTATGGCAATTCCGGCCTACATGTGGCTCAAGGACGACGGCGGCGCTGACATCAAGGGTTCGGTGACGGTGCAAGGCCGCGAAGGCAGCGTCGAGCTCGTCGCGTTCGATCACGGCGTGCATATTCCGACCGACGGCAACACCGGCAAGCTGACCGGCACCCGCGTGCACAAACCGATCACGCTGACGAAGGAAACCGATGCGTCGACGCCGTATCTGTACAAGGCTGTCACGAGCGGTCAGACACTGAAGTCGGTCGAGATCAAGTGGTACAAGATCGACGACGCCGGCAAGGAAAAGGAGTACTTCAACACGAAGCTGGACAACGTGAAGATCGTCGCGGTCAAGCCCAAAATGTTCGACATCAAGAACCCCGACTACGAGAAGCACAACCACATCGAAGACGTCGAGCTGCGCTACGAGACGATCACGTGGTCGTACAAGGACGGCAACATCATCCACAAGGACACCTGGAACGAGCGTTCCTGATGTAAGCGTGGTAAGTGGGACCGGCGCAGCGCCGGTCTCGTGACGTGCGTTGACGCGTCTTTACCGGTCCGCGTGGCGGGCTGGTCCTTTTTCATCGGCGAGTGCACAGCGCACTTGCCGCTTCCCTCCGTGACCGAACTGCCGACATGACCTTGCGCGACGACCGAAGAAGCGCCCTTTGGGACATCACTCATCTGCTGCGCCGACTCAACCCGCACTGCGCGCAGGCGCTCGAAGCGGCCGCGAGTCTTTGCCAGACGCGGCTGGCTGACGAGATCACGGTCGAGCACTGGTTGCTGAAGCTGATCGAAGCGGGCGACGGCGACATCCCCGCTATCCTGCGGCGTTGCACGATCGATATCGACGCGCTGTGGGATGCGCTGCTCGGTGCAATCGACCGTCTGCCGCGCAATCTGCGCGGCAAGCCCGCCCTGTCGCCGCAGCTGGCGGCACTGCTTAGGGATGCATGGCTTCACGCATCTTCGGAGAGCGCCGAGGCGCGAATCCGCTCGGGGAATTTGCTGCAGGCGATCGTCGATGCGCCGCATATGCTGCGCGCCCAGAATGCGTGGCCACTGCTTGCCGTCAGCAGTGCGCAGATCGAACGGTTGCTGCCGCGAATGGCGCATCGGTCGTGCGAAAGTGAAATCGAAAGCGAAGACGAGGAACAACGATCTGAACGGCCGCAACCTGCGGCAAGCGCCGCGGCGGCGAACGGCGTCTTTCGCGCAAAAGAGACCACACCTGCCAGCGCCGACGCCCTCGCCCGCTTTGCGATCGACCTGACCGACAAGGCGCGCCGCGGCGACATCGATCCTGTGTTCGGGCGCGAGCGCGAGATCCAGCAGATGGTCGACGTGCTCGCGCGCCGTCGCAAGAACAATCCGATCCTCGTCGGCGAACCGGGTGTCGGCAAGACCGCGCTCGTCGAAGGGCTCGCGTTGCGCGTCGCCGAAGGCAGCGTGCCGAACGTAATAAGCGACGTGCGCATCCTCACGCTCGATCTCGGCCTGCTGCAAGCGGGCGCCGGCGTGAAAGGCGAATTCGAGCAACGCCTGAAGACCGTGATCGACGACGTTCAGGCTTCGCCCGTGCCGATCCTGCTGTTCATCGACGAAGCGCACACGCTGATCGGCGCCGGCAACGCGGCGGGCGGCGCCGACGCCGCGAACCTGCTGAAGCCTGCGCTCGCGCGCGGCGAATTGCGCACGATCGCGGCGACCACGTGGTCCGAATACAAGGAATTCTTCGAGCGCGATGCGGCACTCGAACGCCGCTTCCAGATGATCAAGGTCGAAGAACCCGACGACGACGCGGCCTGCTTGATGCTACGCGGCCTGAAAAGCCACTACGCCCGATACCACCATGTACACATTCGCGACGAAGCGCTGGTCGCCGCGGTCAAGCTGGCGCGTCGCTACATCCCGGCGCGGCAACTGCCGGACAAGGCCGTCGATCTGATCGACACGGCCGCCGCGCGCGTACGCATGGGCCTCGAAGCACCGCCGGCCGAGTTGCAACGCGCGCGGGCCGCGGTCGCCGCGCTGAAGCTCGAACGCGCGGCGCTCGCAGACGACGAACGCATCGGCATCGACGATAGCGAAGCACGCCGCGGCGCACTGGACGCCGCGCTCGCGAGCGCGAAGGCCGAACTCGCGGCGCTGCAAACACGTTACGAACAGGAGCTCGAACTCGTCCAGGCGCTGCACCGCCAACGCGACAGCGATGCCGTCTCGCGCGATGCCAGCGCTTTCGCGCGAGCATGTCGCGCACTGACGACTGCACAAGGCAAGGCCCCGTTGATCTTCGCCGACGTCGACGCCCAGGCGATCGCACGCGTCGTCGCCGAGTGGACCGGCGTGCCGGTTGGCAGTCTCGTCGAAGACGAACTGCAAAGCCTGCTGACGCTGGAAACGCAGCTCGCGACACGCGTCGTCGCGCAGCACGACGCGCTCGCCGCCCTGTCCGAAAGCCTGCGGACCGCCAAGGCGGGGCTCAAGAATGAACACGCGCCGCTCGGCGTGTTTCTGCTTGCTGGACCATCGGGCGTCGGCAAGACCGAAACCGCGCTCGCGCTCGCCGACCTGCTGTTCGGCGGTGAAGCCGCGCTCACGACGATCAATATGTCCGAGTACCAGGAATCGCACACAGTCTCGCAACTGAAGGGCTCGCCGCCCGGCTACATCGGTTATGGACGCGGCGGCATTCTGACCGAGGCGGTGCGGCAGCGTCCGTACAGCGTCGTGCTGCTCGACGAAGTCGAAAAAGCGCACCGCGACGTGCTCGACATGTTCTATCAGGTGTTCGATCGCGGCATGATGCGCGATGGCGAGGGGCGCGAGATCGACTTTCGCAATTGCGTGATCCTGATGACGTCCAATCTCGGCAGCGCGCAAATCGATGACACGACCGCGGAAAGCCCCGAGATCTCGCACGACGAACTGCTCGACGCGATTCATCCGCAGCTCGTCGGCCACTTTCAACCGGCGCTGCTCGCGCGCTTCCAGACGCTCGTGTACCGCCCTCTCGATGCGAGCGCGCTGGCCTCGATCGTGCGCCTGAAGCTCGGTAACGTCGCGCAGCGTCTGCACCGCCAGCACGGTGTCGAACTGAGCTGCGACGAAGCGCTGATCGATGCGATGGCCGCGTTGTGTCTCGCGCGCGAATCGGGCGCGCGCAACGTCGATGCGTTTGTCAATCAGCGCATTCTGCCCACGGTGTCGCGCGAACTGCTCGCGCGCATGGCATATGGAATCGCGCCCGCCAGGATCCTGCTGACCGGTTCACCCGAAGGTAGTCTGACGATCGATTTCATCGATCGCGAAGAAGCCGTGGCTGAACATGCGGCGAACGGCTAACGGAGCGCCACTCGATGCCGGCGGGACCGTCTCTCTACGATATGCTGCTCGGCCAGATCGGCGGCGAGCCGCTCGACGCATACGACGACCGCACGCTCGAATGCCTGAGCGTGCAGCAGAACGTGCAACGCATTCTGAACACGCGCGCGGGCGCATTGAAGCACCTGCCCGATTACGGTCTGCCGGACATGACGAACATCTACAAGGCATTGCCGTCGTCGGCGCACGCGCTGAAGCAGCAGATGGAAGCGACGCTGCTGAAATATGAACCTCGTATTCGCGCGATCGACATCGACATCCTCGAGGACGACGACCCCGGCGTGCTGGTCAGCTTCGAAATGACATGTCATTTGAAGAAGGCCGGGCTCGTGCGCTTCGGCACGTATTTCGAGCCGCCGGGGCGGCTGCATATACGACGCCGGATGCAGGGGCGTGGGTAATCAGCGTTATCCGCATGCCAGTCGAATCCGAAGCTACGATTCAGATTTATTCGCGAATTCGCCGGTCGATTCGACCGCGACATTTGTTCACAGTTGCTCGGCGGGTAACTCGCTATAGTGGGAAGGTCGATCACGGGTCCGATCGACCTTCCCAGACAGGCATTGAGTCTGTCCTTCGGCAGCCTCGATCACGCCCTGTGTTCGAGGCTTTTTTCCTTGCTGCCCCGTTAGCAGGCGATCACGTGGCCAGTGTGCCGTCCGCCGCATTCATCCGCGCGGGCCGTTCGTGAGGATCGGGACTATCGGTCTGCGTCGTCCCCACGACGGAGACAATAACGGCAAACAGAAAGGATTTTCGAATAAGCATTATTTGTTCCGCTTGCTTTTTCACCCGAATTTCACACAGCCGACATAAATCGCGAGCTAAACATGCACTTTTCCTTGTGTCGCGTGCGCATAAAAAATAAAAAGTGAACCCGAATCACATTTTCGCGATTCCCGTTCGACTATAACGATTAAGCAAGAAACGCAATGCAAACAAAAGTTAAAATTGTTGTTTTCCCCTGCCGTGCGGATGTGGCAGTGCATTACCGAGCGCCCGCAATGTCGACTGACAAAAAAAATCCCGCACAGGGGGGCGGGATTAAAACAACAGGACGCTGAGGAGACGAGCACGCCCTGCCTGGGACCCACACGCACCGCAGGGATACGCGTGGTTATTTCGACGCTCGCCACGACCGACAACCGTAGTCGACGGTCAACGATCGCGAGCGCTTTGAAATGCCGGGACCGCTTGGGCACCCCTGTGCGCGATCACGCCTGCCGCGTGGCACCACGGCGCCGAGCGCCCCGTGTGGAACTCAGGCCGCCTTGCGCGCGAACCCGTCGCCCATCACGCTTACCACGTCGTCGACGACCCGAGTGGCGGCCGCGAATCCAGCCGCCAGCACTTCCCGCAGATCGGTCGACGAACGACCGGGCACCGAAGCTACCCGGAAAGCGGTCGACCACTCGCCGCCGATCAGCCGCGTCTTCAACGTGACGCTCGCCACGTACGCGCGCCGCGGCGTGGCACTGCCGACATGGGTGGACATATCGGTCGCGCGCAACGCGTTGACCACGATGTCGAATCCCCGATAACGATAGGTTTGCTCCATGCTCTTCTCCGTCTTCACCCATTGCTACATAACAGCATTTCGCCGTGTATCTATGCTGCATCATTCTCGACTCGCATTTGTCAACAATTGTCATATCCTGGGCGATTCCCGGTTAGGGCTTTCCCTGCTCTCGACCTGCCAATTCCAGCGTCAACGATGCTCAATGACGAGCAAAACAGTTTTACTGTGAGATTAGATATATGCTTTACAGATTTTGGAACAATGAATCACAAGGCTCCATGCAATCTGAAGTCATCGGACCGGCAAATTCGGATTACAGATTCATACCGTTTATTCAGATTCGATCGAATAGCCTTGACGAATCAAGCCCCGCGAACCATCTCGAAATAAAAAGCTATATCCCAAAATAAAGACCGGAACTCCTCCGGCGCTTCAGTAGTCCGAACACTGCCATTGCTCATCGTGGCGCCCGTCTGGCGAGCCTGGCTCCGCCCGGTTCGCCGTCATCCGCTCGTGGTCCAATAAAAAGTACGCTGCGTCTGGCCGCATCGTCCGCCGCGTTTGAATGAAGCGTCCGTCCCGGTACGTCGCTCGATCGCCAGCGGCAAAGATCGTGTCATTACAGACCGCAGATCGCTTATCGGATTGAATGAGCCTGAATAAGGAATTGCTGGTGAAACATCTCGCTGGTTCAATATCGCAATTGTGTCGGCATTCTCTGCCTGCCTGTTTTATGCCTTGTCGCGCGAGTTACCTCGGTGCCACCCTGATCACGCGTTCGCGCCGCCGCGAAGCGGGAGAGCGTGCACGATGAGCGTCTTCCAGATTGCCGGTGCGCTGTTCGCCATCGTCGCGCTGTTCGGCGTCCTCAATTATCGATTCATCAGGTTGCCCGACACGCTCGGCATCACCGCGGTGGGGCTCGTCGTCTGCGTCGGCATTTCTGCGCTCGGATTCTACTATCCGGCGATGGCGATCGCCGCGCGCAAGATCGTCGTGCAGATCGATTTTGCCGATATCGTGTTTCACGGCCTGCTAAGTCTGCTGCTGTTCGCCGGCGCGCTGCACGTCGATCTGTCGAAGATGCGCACGCAGCGGCGCGCGGTGCTGATGCTCGCGACGATTGGCGTATTGATTTCGATCGCGGTGGTCGGCTTCGGCTTTTACTACGCGGCGCAATGGCTCGGCCAGCCGGTGAGCCTGCCGTGGTGTCTCGTGTTCGGCGCGCTGATCTCGCCGACCGATCCGATCGCGGTACTCAGCGTGCTCAAGCGCGCGGCGGCGCCCGAAAGCCTCGAAACCAAGATTACCGGCGAATCGCTGTTCAACGACGGCACGGCCGTCGTCGCATTCGTCACGCTAGTCGGACTCGCGACCGGCGCGAACGAGTTTTCCGCGGGCGCGATCGCATTCGATCTGCTGCGCGAAGTCGCCGGAGCGCTCGTGCTCGGCGCGGCGCTCGGCTTCGGCGCGTCGCTGCTGCTGCGAGGTATCGACAGCTATCCAGTCGAAATCCTGATCACACTCGCGCTCGCGACCGGCGGCTATAGTCTCGCCGAAGCGCTGCACGTGTCAGCGCCTCTCGCGGTCGTGATCATGGGGCTCGTGATCGGCAATCACGGCGCGTCGACGTCGATGTCGGAGAAGACGCGCGAGCATCTGTTCAACTTCTGGGACCTGCTCGACGAGTTGCTCAATCTCGTGCTGTTCGGGCTGATTGGACTCGAAATCATTGCGCTGTCGCTGCGCGTCGAGATCGTTTGGCTCGGGCTCGCGGCGATTCCGGTCGTGCTGTTCGCGCGCGGCGTCAGCGTCGCGATTCCGCTGCTCGCGCTGCAGAACTTCCGGCGGCTCAGTCCGCATTCGGCTGTCGTGCTGACGTGGGGCGGACTGCGCGGCGGCATCTCGATTGCGCTCGCGCTGTCGCTGCCGGAGTTTCACGGACGCGAAATGTTCATCGGCGTCACGTATCTCGTCGTGGTATTCAGCCTGCTGATTCAGGCGACGACATTGGGCCCGCTGATCCGTCGGCTCAATATCCCGGCCGCTCACGCAACCCGGCCAGCCCCGCCGGACGCATCGCCTGCACAAAACGCGCGCTAATCGTAAAGTGGATACCTACGCCGATCTGCACCGCGAGGTTGGTGAGAAAATCCAAACACAGTCCGAGACCGGCGCGAGCGGCTATCGCGTCGATTTCGACACTGGATTGGAGGGCCCGATTTAAGCGTTTTCTGAGCAGTGCCCGCCGCGATTCTGACCCGGGGCGGGCCACCAGCAGGCGAGACCGATGGCGAGTCGAACCGCCGCCGTCTCCCTCCGGCCACGGTTCACGCCGCGGCCCTTGCTCGGACTTGAACGAGTCCGCCGCCAGTTTCTGGCTTACTTTTCGCCAGTTTCCGGACCGTCGCGCCTGTCGCGGCGCCGGGCATTTGGCCGTCAATGCCGGTTCTCCCACATACCTGGCAGGCGCGGTTTGTCATCCTGTCGATTCAGGCGTCCGAAGGAGTTCGCCATGTCGGTCTATGTCGATGAAGGGTTCCGGCCCTGTGTGACGGAATGCGCGACGGTCGCGTTCCGCGTGTGCTGCGACGATCGTGCGCAGATTTTTGAAGTTAGCGCCGACGCGCTGGTCGAGTTCTGTGGCGCCGTGAGCCGTCGCAAGCAGGACCTGTTGGTCGCGTTCGAGGATGCGCAGGACGAGATCCTCTCCGTAGCCGCGCAGCGATGGCAATTCACGCCGAGCGAGCCGGTGCGGCTCGGTCTCGATGAATTCAAATTGGTCAGACATTAGGCGCGAGAAACGCCTTCATGAGCTGGATCGCCGCCCTGCCGATGTACAACGTGACACCCGCGCTCGACCTCGAATGGCGCGAGTGGCTCGACGACGTGCTGCGCCGGGTCAAGCCCGCGTGCCGCATCGTCGAACCGGACGAGGAACTGCACGGCTTCTGGCGGCGCCCGAATCTGCTGATTTCCCAGACCTGCGGTTATCCGCTGATGCAGGGGCTGCACGCGCAGGTGCAATTGGTCGCGACACCCTGTTTCGATGCGCCCGGCTGCGACGGCGCGCATTACTCGAGCGTACTGGTCGCGCGCGCCGACGCGCGCTTCGACTCACTCGCCTCGTGCCGAGGCGCGCGCGCCGCCTACAACCAGGACGATTCGAACAGCGGCATGAACGCCTTTCGTCACGCGGTCGCGCCGCTCGCGCGCGCCGGCATGTTCTTCGGCGCGGTGCTGCGCACGGGCTCGCATGTCGGCTCGCTGCGCGCGGTCGCGGACAATCGCGCGGACGTCGCCGCGATCGACTGCGTGACCTTCGCCTTCGTTTGCGACGTGCTACCGGAACTCGCGGGGCGCGTACGCGCGATCGGCATGACCGCCGCCTCGCCGGGCTTGCCGCTGATCGCCGCGGCCAATGTGCCGCCGGCCACGATCGCCGCGTTGCGCGACGCGTTGAACGAGGCGCTGAGCGTGCGCCCCGAGCGCGCAAAACGGCTGCGTTTAAGGGGCTTTTCGACGTTGCCGCTGACCGACTACGCGCGCATCGGCGAGTTGGAAAGTGAAGCGCGCGCCGCGGGCTACGCGCGGCTCGCTTGATTCACCTACTCGCTCATCTGCTACTCGACGCGCTTATTCACCCGCCTGCTGCACCTCCAGCACCAGCAGTTGCGCGCCGTCGCTGACCTGATCGCCGACCGCATATAGCACCTCGGCGACCGTGCCCGCCGCCGGGGCGCCGATCGTATGCTCCATCTTCATCGCTTCCATCACGATCAGCGGCGCGCCCTTCTCGACCACCGCGCCTGGTTCGACCAGCACCGCGATCACTTTGCCCGGCATCGGCGCGGTCAGACGGCCTTCGCCGTGCTCGGCATCCGCGGCATGCGCGAGCAGGTTCTGCCATTCGAATGCGAGCGTCTCGCCATGGCAGAACACGTGGAACCTGTCGCCGTCGACGAATACACGCCCCGTCACGCGCGCATCGCCGATCGTCGCGCGGAATTCATGGGCGCCCGCGCTGACCGACCATGTGAAGTCCTCGCGCACGCCGTCGTGTTCGAGTGTTTGCACGAGCGCTTGCGTGTCCCCGTTGCGCGCGAAAACGACCGTGAATGCGTCGGGGCTGTCGTCGTTGGCGCCGTCGTCGATCACGCGCCAGCCTAGCGTTTGCGTGTAGCCGCTATTGAGCCGCCAGTGCGACAACGCGTCCCACGGCGACGCGCCGTGCGCGGTGCCGCCCTCGCGCGTCAACAACGCGGCGCACGCGAGCGCGAGCGCTTCCTTGAACGGCTTCTGTGCCGGCGCGAACAGCACGTCGTGATGACGCTCGATCAAACCGGTGTCGAGCTCGCCGCTCGCGAACGGTTCGCTCGCGACGATGCGCCGCAGAAACTCGACGTTCGTGTGCGGCCCGACCACCTCGCAGGCATGCAGCGCACGCGCGAGGCGCGCCAATGCCTCCTCGCGCGTCGCGCCGTGAACGATCAGCTTGGCGATCATCGGATCGTAGAACGGCGTGATCGTGTCACCCTCGCGCACGCCGCTGTCGATACGCACCGGCGCCTTGCGGCCCGGCTCGCCGAGCCCGGCCGCGTCGATCGCGAACTCGACGCCTTCGGGCATGCGCAGATGCTTGAGCGTGCCGGTGGACGGCAGGAAGCCGCGCGCCGGATGCTCTGCGTAGATGCGCGCCTCGATCGCGTGGCCGTCGAGCTTCAACTGCTGCTGGGTGAGCGGCAAACTCTCGCCCGCGGCAACGCGCAACTGCCATTCGACGAGGTCCTGCCCCGTCACCATCTCGGTGACGGGATGCTCGACCTGCAGCCGCGTGTTCATCTCCATGAAATAGAACTCGCCGGTCGGCGTCATGATGAACTCGACCGTACCCGCGCCAGCGTAGTTGACCGCGCGCGCGGCGGCCACGGCCGCTTCGCCCATCGCGCGCTTGACCTCGGCCGAGAGCCCCGGCGCGGGCGCTTCCTCGAGCACTTTCTGATGGCGCCGCTGCACCGAACAGTCGCGGTCGAACAGATAAACGGCGCCGCCGTGCCGATCGGCGAACACCTGGACCTCGACGTGACGCGGCCGGGTCAGATACTTCTCGATCAGCACGCGATCGTTGCCGAAGCTGCTCGCCGCCTCGCGCTTGCACGACAGCAGCGCGGCCGCGAAGTCCGCGCTGCGCTCGACCACGCGCATGCCCTTGCCGCCGCCGCCCGCGCTCGCCTTCAGCAGCACCGGATAGCCGATCGTGTCCGCCTCGCGCTGCAACAGCTGCGGCTCCTGGTCGTCGCCGTGATAGCCGGGCACGAGCGGCACCGCGGCCGCGTGCATCAGCGCTTTCGCGGCGGCCTTCGAGCCCATCGCGGCAATCGCTTCGACCGGCGGTCCGATAAAGACGATGCCGGCCGCCTCGCACGCATGCGCGAAGTCTTCGTTTTCCGAAAGAAAGCCGTAGCCCGGATGCACGGCCTGCGCGCCGGTCGCGCGCGCGGCTTCGATGATCCGCTCGATGCGCAGATAGCTTTGCGCCGCCGTCGAACCGCCGATATGCACCGCTTCGTCGCAGGCGGCGACGTGTTTCGCGTTGGCGTCGGCGTCCGAATAGACGGCCACGCTCGCGATGCCGAGCCGCTTGCAGGTCGCCGCGACGCGGCACGCAATTTCACCCCGGTTGGCGATCAGGATCTTGTTGAACATGAGTGTCTCGATGAAATGGGCGGTACGGGGCGATGGTTGTTAGCGGAGCATGTCAGTTGCGCCAGCCCGGCGTGCGCTTTTCGAGGAACGACGCCACGCCTTCGCGGCCCTCTGCGCCGGCCCGCGTTTTCGCAATCCGCACGGCGGTGTCCTCGATCAGCGCGTCGCTCAACTCGCGGCCCGCGATGTCCTGCACGAGCCGCTTGCAGGCGCGCACCGCTTGCGGGCCGTTCGCGCACAGCGTCTGCGCGAGCTGCGCGACCGTTGCATCGAGCTGTTCCGCACTGGTGACCACTTCGCTGACCAAACCCAGCCGCAACGCGGTCGCGCAGTCGAACGCCTCGGCGGTGAGGAAGTAGCGCCGCGACGCCTGCTCGCCGAGCGCACGAATCACGTATGGCGCGATCGTCGCGGGAATCAGCCCGAGCCGCGCCTCGGACAGGCAGAAGTGTGCGCTTTCGACCGCGACGACGATATCGCACGCGGCAATCAGGCCCATGCCGCCCGCGTATGCGTCGCCGCTCACGCGCGCGATCACCGGCTTGTTGCAGCGATATACCGCCGACAGCATGCCGGCGAGCCGCATCGCATCGGCGCGGTTCTCGTCGTCCGAGTAGCCGGCCATTTTCTTCATCCAGTTCAGGTCGGCGCCCGCGCAGAACGCCTTGCCGTTCGCGGCGAGCACGACCGCGCGCAGGTCGTCGCGCGTGTCGAGCGCGGTGAATGCGGCGGTCAGCTCGGCGATCATCGTTTCGTTGAACGCGTTGCGCACGTCCGGACGATTGAGCGCGACCGTCGCGATCTGGCCGGCAAACTCGACCTTCAGCGTTTCGTATTGCATGCGTAACACTCCTTTGCCTTACGCGGTCGCATCGCGGTGACGCGGGCCATCACATTCTGAACACGCCGAAACGCGTGTCTTCGATCGGCGCGTTCATCGCCGCCGACAAACCCAGCCCAAGCACGGCGCGAGTTTGCGCGGGGTCGATCACGCCGTCGTCCCACAACCGCGCGCTCGCGTAGTACGGATGGCCCTGATGCTCGTATTGCTCGCGGATCGGCTGCTTGAACGCCTCTTCTTCTTCCGCGCTCCAGTTGCCGCCCTTCGCTTCGATGCCGTCGCGCTTGACGGTGGCGAGCACCGACGCGGCCTGCTCGCCGCCCATCACCGAGATGCGCGCGTTCGGCCACATCCACAGGAAGCGCGGCGAATACGCGCGGCCGCACATGCCGTAGTTGCCCGCGCCAAACGAGCCGCCGATGATCACCGTGAACTTCGGCACCTTCGCGGTCGCGACCGCGGTGACCATCTTCGCGCCGTTCCTCGCAATGCCTTCGTTTTCGTACTTGCGGCCGACCATGAAGCCGGTGATGTTCTGCAGAAACACGAGCGGGATCTTGCGTTGGCAGCACAGTTCGATGAAGTGCGTACCCTTCAGCGCCGACTCCGAAAACAGAATGCCGTTGTTCGCGACGATGCCGACCGGATGCCCCCAGATATGCGCGAAGCCGCAGACGAGCGTGGTGCCGTAGCGCGCCTTGAATTCGTCGAATGCGGAATCGTCGACGATACGCGCGATCACCTCGCGGATATCGAACGGCTTGCGCGTGTCGACCGGAATCACGCCGTAGATGCTCTGGGTGTCGTAGCGCGGCGGCTTCGGCTCCTGCAATACGAGCGGCGCCGGCTTCACGCGGTTCAGATGGCCGACGATGCTGCGCGCGATCCCGAGCGCATGCGCATCGTTCTGCGCAAGATGATCGACGACGCCCGACAGACGCGTATGCACGTCGCCGCCGCCGAGATCTTCGGCGCTGACCACTTCGCCGGTCGCGGCCTTGACGAGCGGTGGACCGCCGAGAAAAATCGTCCCCTGGTTCTTGACGATGATCGACTCGTCGCTCATCGCCGGCACATACGCGCCGCCCGCGGTGCACGAGCCCATCACGACCGCGATCTGCGGAATACCCGCGGCCGACAGATTCGCCTGGTTGTAGAAGATGCGGCCGAAGTGATCACGATCGGGAAATACGTCGTCCTGATTCGGCAGATTCGCGCCACCCGAGTCGACGAGGTATACGCACGGCAAGCGGTTTTCGCTGGCGATTTCCTGCGCGCGCACGTGCTTCTTCACGGTGACCGGATAGTAGGTGCCGCCCTTCACGGTCGCGTCGTTGCAGACGATCACGCACTCCTGTCCCGCGATCCGGCCGATGCCGGTGATCACGCCGGCGCCCGGCGCGTCGTCGTTGTACATGCCGTACGCGGCGAGTTGCGACAGTTCGAGAAACGGCGTGCCCGGATCGAGCAGTTGCGCGATCCGCTCGCGCGGCAGCAGCTTGCCGCGGCTCGTGTGCTTGTCGCGCGCGGCCTGGCCGCCGCCCTGCGCGAGTTGCTCGATCTTCGCGCGCAGATCGGCGACGAGCGCTTCGAGCGCCACCGCGTTCGCGCGAAAGTCGTCCGAGCGTGGGTTCAGTTTCGATTCGATGATCGGCATGACGTCGCTTCTCCAAAGTGCGGCGTATTGAGGGGGTTCACGCGCGCTTGCATCACAGCGTTTCGGCAAACAGCTCCCGGCCGATCAGCATGCGACGAATCTCGCTCGTGCCCGCGCCAATTTCGTAGAGCTTCGCATCGCGCCACAGACGACCGACCGGATACTCGTTGATATAGCCATTGCCGCCGAGAATCTGGATCGCCTCGCCAGCCATCCAGGTCGCCTTTTCGGCCGTGTACAGAATCACGCCCGCGCAGTCCTTGCGGACCTGGCGCACATGGTCGTTGCCGAGCGTGTCGAGTTGGCGGCCCACCGCGTACAGATACGCGCGGCATGCCTGCAGCGTCGTGTACAGATCGGCGACTTTGCCCTGGATCAGCTGGAATTCGCCGATCGACTGGCCGAACTGCTTGCGGTCGTGGATATACGGCACGACCGCGTCCATCACCGCGACCATGATGCCGGTCGGGCCGCCCGCGAGCACCGCGCGCTCGTAGTCGAGACCGCTCATCAGCACTTTGACGCCGCCGTTCAATGCCCCAAGGATATTTTCCTCCGGCACTTCGACGTCCTGGAACACCAGCTCGCCGGTGTGCGAGCCGCGCATGCCGAGCTTGTCGAGCTTCTGCGCGACCGAGAAACCCTTCATGCCCTTCTCGACGATGAACGCGGTAATGCCGCGCGAATTCGCTTCGGGATCGGTCTTTGCATAGACGACCAGGGTGTCACAGTCGGGGCCGTTGGTGATCCACATCTTGGTGCCGTTCAGCACGTAACGATCGCCCTTCTTCTGGGCGCGCAGCTTCATGCTGACCACGTCCGAGCCCGCGTTCGGCTCGCTCATCGCGAGCGCGCCGACGTGCTCGCCCGACACGAGCTTCGGCAGATACTTGCGCTTCTGCGCGTCGGTGCCGTTGCGATGAATCTGGTTCACGCACAGGTTCGAATGCGCGCCGTACGACAGGCCAACCGATGCCGACGCACGCGAAATTTCCTCCATCGCGACCATATGCGCGGTATAGCCCATGTTCGCGCCGCCGTACTCTTCGGAAACCGTCATGCCGAGCACGCCGAGGTCGCCGAACTTGCGCCACAGGTCCATCGGGAACTGATCGGTGCGATCGATTTCCCCGGCGCGCGGCGCGATTTCTTTGGCGGCGAACGACGCAATGCTGTCGCGCAGCATTTCGATCTCTTCGCCGAGCGGGAACTGCAAACCGGGCAGATTGGGCATTGCGGTGTCTCCTGAGTTCGTGGGCGGCCGCTGGTGGAACGCGAAGCGGCACGCGAAAGCATGTCAACGCGCATTTCACGCCAGATTGACGTAAGCGTCAATAGGTATTTTTGAGTGTTACTCAGAAATTTACAAACCCGCGTCAGCCGGCCGATTCGGTGCTACGATCGCGTTCATCGAGCACAGACGCAGCGTTCAATCGCCAGCTCGAGCCCCAATCCGCATCACAAATCTGAATTTTACTCATATGACGGTTGCCGAGAAGGCCGGATTACCTGTCTCGCGTCGCCAGCCGGCCGGGCGCAAGTCGCAGCAGCGCGTGAAGGAGATTCTTCAGGCGGGGCGCGACGTGTTCTCCGAAAAGGGCTACGAACGCGCGACGACTGCGGAAATCGCGCAGCGCCTGGGCGTTTCCGAGGCGACGGTGTTCAGCTACTTTCGCGGCAAGCGCGAGTTGTGCGCTCGTGTCATCGGCGATTGGTACGACGAGATCATCGACGCGATCGAAGCGGGCCTGCCGCGCGACGGCAACGTGCGCCAGCAGTTCGCGTTCATCGTGCGCATGCATCTGCGGCTGATGCTCGTGAATGGCACCGATCTGTGCGCGCTGGTGCTGTCCGAAGGGCGCGCGCGGCATCATGAACTGAGCGAAGCGCTGACCGAACTGCAGCGCCGCTACACCGCGCCGTTGATGCGCGTGCTCGCGCAAGGCCAGCAAAGCGGCGAGATTCGCTCCGACATGCCGCTGCGCCTGTTGCGCTCGATGGTGTTCGGCCCGATGGAGCACGTGCTGTGGGACGCGACGCTGACGAACCGGCAGATCGATATCGACGCCACCGCCGATCAGTTGATCGACGTGCTGTGGGTCGCGCTGACGCCGCCCGACCTCGCGCTCGGCGCGTTGCAGCGCTTTCGCGTGGAAGTGGCCGCAGCGAGCCGTCGTTTCGACGAAGCCAGCGCCGCGCGCTGCGAGAAAAGCGGCTAATCTACGAGCTTTCCCGCCGCAGCCCGAAGGAGAGCCCAAGTGCCCGCAGCGACAAGCGCGAAGGAAAGCAACAAGCGAAGCGAGAAGTCTGGCGAAGAACGTGGCGACAAACCGAAAGCCGCAAAGAAAGCGCCAACGAAAAAATCAACCGAAACGTCGTCCAGATCCACGTCCGCCGCACGCATTCGCATCGGCATCGGCGGCTGGACCTATGCGCCGTGGCGCGGGCCGTTTTATCCGGAAGACCTGACGCAAAGCCGCGAACTCGAATATGCGAGCCGGCATCTGACGTCGATCGAAATCAACGGCACGTTCTACGGTTTGCAGAAACCGGCCAGCTATGAGAAGTGGTATCAGGAGACGCCCGACGATTTCGTGTTCTCGCTGAAAGCGCCGCGTTACGCGACCAACCGCAAGGTGCTGGCCGAAGCCGGCGACACGATCGAGCGATTCTTCGCAAGCGGCGTGCTGCTGCTCAAGCAGAAGCTCGGGCCCATCAACTGGCAGTTCGCGCCGACCAAAAAATTCGACGCCGACGATTTCGAGGCCTTTCTGAAGCTGCTGCCCGCGAGCATCGAAGGACAGAAGCTGCGGCACGCGGTCGAGGTTCGTCACGATTCGTTCAGGACACCGGAACTCATCGCCCTGGCGCGCAAGTACAAGGTCGCGGTCGTGCTCGCGGCCGACAGCGAGTATCCGCAGATCGCCGACATCACCGCGCCGTTCGTCTACGCGCGCATCATGGGCACGAGCGAACAGCAAGCCAAAGGCTATTCGACGAAAGCGCTCGACGCGTGGGCCGAACGCGCGCGCCAGCTCGCCGCGGGCATCACGCCCGACGATCTCGATACCTGCGCGGAGCCGCCCGCGAAAGCCGCCACGCGCGACGTCTATCTCTATGTGATCAGCGGCTTCAAGGAGCGCAATCCGGCCGCCGCGATGGCGTTGCTCAAGAAGCTCTGAATCCGCCGCGCCGCCTGCCCGCCGGTCCACCTGCCATGAGGCCGGCGCGGGTGTCATAATCGCGCCAGCGCATCCGTGCGCGGTCGCGTCGGCTTCGCGTCAAGCCCGACGCAAGACCTTGCGTCAAACCTCGCCCGAGGCACGCAGTAACCCAACCCGCACGGTCCACGTCAAACCCACGCGGCGCCCGCACGCCCCCATCGCGGCGGCGCTCGCATAATCAGGCGGCAAGGCCGCCTCATCAACCGATTGCGGAGAACATCTTGAGCGCCCTCGACAATCCCCTGCACGATCAGGAAGTCGGCTCGGCCGACGCCACCCAGGACACCACGCGCATCGACGACGTGCGCATCGGCGCGGTCCGTCCGCTGATTTCCCCCGCGCTGCTGCAGGACGAACTGCCGGTGCCGCCCGCGGTGCAGTCGCTGGTCGAGAAGACTCGCGTCGAAATCGCCGACATTCTGCACAGCCGCGACGACCGGCTCGTGCTGATCGTCGGCCCCTGTTCGATTCACGACCACGACCAGGCGATCGAATACGCGCGCAAGCTGAAGGCCGCCGCCGATCACTACCGGGACGATCTGCTGATCGTGATGCGCGTGTACTTCGAGAAACCGCGCACGACGGTGGGCTGGAAAGGCTACATCAACGATCCGCGTCTGGACGGCAGCTTCCGCATCAACGAAGGCCTGCGTCTCGCCCGGCAGTTGCTGCTCGACATCAACGGTCTGGGCCTGCCCACGGCGACCGAGTTTCTCGACCTGTTGAGCCCGCAATACATCGCCGATCTGATCGCGTGGGGTGCGATCGGCGCGCGCACGACCGAGAGCCAGAGTCATCGTCAGCTCGCGTCGGGCCTGAGCTGCCCGATCGGCTTCAAGAACGGCACCGACGGCGGCGTGCAGATCGCCGCCGACGCGATCGTCGCGGCGCGTGCGAGCCACGCGTTCATGGGCATGACGAAAATGGGCATGGCCGCGATCTTCGAAACGCGCGGCAACGACGACGCGCACGTGATCCTGCGCGGCGGCAAGAAAGGGCCGAACTACGACAGCGCGTCGGTGCAGGCGACCTGTGAAGCGCTGAGTTCAGCGGGTCTGCGCGAGCAGGTGATGATCGACTGCTCGCATGCGAACTCGAACAAATCGCACTTGCGGCAGATCGAGGTCGCGGACGATATCGCGCGGCAACTGTCGGAGCGCGAGCGCCGCATCATCGGTGTGATGCTCGAAAGTCATCTGGAAGAAGGCCGTCAGGACCTGAAGGCCGGTGTGCCGTTGCGTTACGGCGTGTCGATCACGGATGCCTGCGTGAGCTGGGCGCAGACCGAACCGGTGCTCGCCACGCTCGCCGAGGCAACCCGCAAGCGTCGCGCGGGCTGACAGGGCAACGCACGGACCGCCCGATCGCGATGGCCGCGGCGGGTCCGCTTTAGACTCGATCGAAGCCGGTCGAGCCCACGAACGCCCGGCTCAAGGAGCCAGACACACGCGCCGCACCAGTTGCCGGCGAATCGCCTGGCCGGGCTGGGCAGCGCGTGATCCTCACGCCCGACGCATCACTCACGCGCGCCTCACAGCGGGGCTGCGGCGCGCATCGCGAATGCTCCGGCGTGAAGCGCGTTGCTTACGACGCGTTGACGGCTTCCTTGAACGCCTTGCCTGCGGTGAACTTCACCGTCTTGGCCGCGGCGATCTGGATCTCTTCGCCCGTCGACGGATTGCGCCCCACGCGTGCCGCGCGCGCGCCGGTCGAGAACGAACCGAAACCGACCAGTTGCACCGTATCGCCGCTCACCACGGCCTTGGTCACTGCCTCGACGATCGCGTCGATGGTCTGGCCGGTTGCCGCTTTGCTTTCGCCCGTCGCTGCGGCGACTGCATCAATCAGTTCCTGTTTGTTCATAGCACTTCCCGTATGGTAATCATGGAACCGGCGCCCTCTGAGGCGCCGGGACCGACACACTAACGCATAGGCGCACCTTCGCGCAAACGCTTGGTGTAAGGCTTGTATCAAGGCAGAGCCGCGGGTTTGACGTTTTTGCGCCCCAAACTGCCATAAGAATCGCGAGCTTATGCGCGCGCGCCGCCTCACGAGCGTTCGCCGCGCATCACAATCCGTTGCAATTTCAGTACTTTAGGTCGCGTTACGCGATCCCGCGCCGGCTTCCCGATGACGATAGCCCTTTTCGCGATGCGCGGGCGCGCCATTTGCGACACATGTCACAAGTTAACTATCGGCAAGACATAAAGAAGTGAGAATTCGCCACTTTGCAACATGCGTGCTGCTCGCCGCGTTGTCGTCGGCGGCGGCCGCGGCCGACGACAACGCGTGCGCGACCCTCGTCGGTGCGACGAACTCCAGCGCCGCGCAGAGCTTTTCGCTACGCGACGGCGAACCGGTCGACTTCGTTGGCGGCGGAAAAACCGTGCACGGCAAGCTGCTCGTGTTCAGCGACGGCGACGTGTTTCGCGCGTACTGGCAGCCGGATGACAGCCCGGAAAAATACGTGCTCGCGAATGCTGGCGCCGACGCGGTCCGGCTCGTCTCGGCCGCGCCGCGTGGCACGCCCGCGCCGGCCGGCCAGCCCGGCACCGCCATGCGGCCGCAGCGGGTGCTGTCGTGCCCCACGCTTTGAGCATGCGCGAAGGCCGCCTTTTGCTCGAGTCTCGCGATCGGCATCCGGCACAAACTTCTGGTTCCAGCGCCGCCAACACGCGCCGCCAGGTAGTACTTACCGCCCGACTATCCGTCAGCGCGCAGCCGGGTTCACGGACCCTTGACTGCGATGCTCCGTTACCCCTTTGAGCGCTCAAGTTAATCAGCCTCGCGCCGATATAAACAGCTGCGTTTAGCGCGCAAACGTTAAAGGGATGGCGATGGCTTGGCTTGCGAGATTGAAGAGGGTACTGTCGGTCGCCGAGGGTGACCGGGAGCTGATGCGTGCGCAGTTGCACGCGTTCCGCCGCCAGGTACCGCTTCTCTACTTCATCCTGCTCGTCAACACGGCGGCGGTGGCGGCGACGCATCTGGACAGCGCGCCGGCCTGGCTGTCGATGTATGTGCCCGGCACGCTCGGCGCGCTGTGTGTGTTTCGCTGCGTGCGCTGGTGGCGCAAACGCAACCATAAGATGACGGACGCTCAGGCGGTCCGCGAATTGCGCAGCGTGACATGGATTGTCGGCATGTTCGGCGTCGCGTTCAGCGGCTGGTCGGTGCTGCTGTTTCCGTACGGCACCGCCTACCAGCAGGCGCAGGTCGCGTTCTATATGGCGACGACGCTGGTCGGCAGCATGTTCTGCCTGATCCATCTGCGCAAGCCCGCGCTTCTGCTGCTTTGCATCGTCATCCTGAGTTTCTCCGGCTTCCTCGTGTCGAGCGGCTCGCCGGTGTTCTTCGCGATGGCCGTCGACATGGCGCTGGTCGGCGTCGCGCTCGCGGCGGTCATCCAGCTTTACTGGCGCACGTTTGCAGACGCGGTGCACGCGCAACGCGAACTGCAGGCAAGCCAGCACAACACCCAACGGCTCAGCGACGACAACTACCGGCTCGCCAGCATCGACAGTCTGACTGGCCTGCCGAACCGGCGCAGTTTCTTCGCGGCGCTGAGCGCGATATCGGAGCAGGCGCTCGAAACCGGTGGCGGCTTCAACGTCGGCCTCATCGATCTGGACGGCTTCAAGCAGGTCAACGACATTTACGGTCACGCGAGCGGCGACCTCGTGCTGCAGGAAGTCGGCACGCGGCTCGTGTTGATCGGCGAAACGGGCCTGATGTTCGCGCGTCTGGGCGGCGATGAATTCGGCGTGCTCGTGCGCCACAAGGTGTCGAACGAAGCGCTGGTCGAGTTGGGGCTGCGTATCTGCGATGCGCTCAGCCAGCCTTATCAAGTCGCCGACAATGTCGCGGAGCTGTCGGGCACGATCGGCTGGGCCGCGTTTCCCGACGCGGGCTCGACGGTCGCGCAGGTGTTCGAACGCGCCGACGCCGCGCTCTACGTCGGCAAGGAAAACCGCCGCGGCATGCCGGTGATTTTCTCGACCGAACACGAAACGCAGATGCGGCGTCTAAGCCTCGTCACGCAGGAGCTGCGCCATGCGGACCTCGAAGCGGAACTGTTTCTCGAGTTCCAGCCGATCTACGATCTGCTCACGCGCCGGCCGATCGGCCTCGAAGCGCTCGGGCGATGGCACAACGCGCGGCTCGGCATGGTCAGGCCGGAGGAATTCATTCGGATTGCAGAGCGGACCGAGCTGATCCTCGGCATCACCGACGTGCTGCTGCGCCAGGCGCTCGCCGAGGTCGCGCACTGGCCCGCCGATCTGTATCTGTCGTTCAACCTGTCCGCGATCGATATCTCGACGTCGGCGCGCGCGCGCCGCCTGATCGACATCGTCGCGGCAAGCGGCGTGTCGCCGCATCGCGTGACGTTCGAAATGACCGAAACCGCGTTGACGCGCGATTTCGAGCAGGCGCACAGCGCGATGACGATGCTGAAGCAGGCCGGCTGCCGGCTGGCTCTCGACGATTTCGGCACCGGCTATTCGAGCCTCAGCTACGTGCATCGGCTGCCATTCGACGCGATCAAGATCGACCGCAGCTTCGTGAGCGACGTCGATACCAATAGCGCCTCGAAGAAGATCATCAAATCCGTGATCGACCTATGCCGCAACCTCGGGCTCGAATGCGTGGTCGAAGGACTCGAAACACCGTTGCAGGCCCAGGTCGTGAAGGCGCTCGGCGCGCGCGCGGTGCAGGGCTATCTGTTCAGCCTGCCGATGCGGGCGAGCGCGGTCGGCACGTTTCTGTGGACCGCGCTCGCCCAGAGCCACGCGGCGCAGACGCATTCGTAGCGCTCGATCGCTCCATGGCAGCGCCGCTCAATACGCCAGCTTCGGATACCAGTCGGTGCCACGGCCGCCCGGCGTCATGTCGAGGATCGTCCACAACGGCATCGGATCGGGCGCGCCGCGCGGGTCCTGTCCGGGGTCCGACGTCGACGGCCCCATCTCCTCGGCCCAGAAGTGCCGCACGACGCCGCCCGTGCGCGTGAATACGTTCAGCGCGGGAAGGTCGTCGCCGGCGGGATCTTCGGCCGCGTAATCGCGATTGAACGTGTTGCCGCCCGACGAATACAGCCGCAGATGCCGCCAGCCGCGCTCCTGCTTGAACGCGACGAGCCTGTCGATCGGCGAGCGGCCGACCACCACGAACGCGACGCGCTGCAGGATATCGGGCATTTCGCCGTCCCACGCGCTCAGTAGCGACGTGCACATCGGGCACGGCCGCGCGCGTTGCGGTCCGAACATCCAGTTGTAGGTCACGAGCGTGTCGTGCGCGCCGAACATCTGCGATAGCGTGACCGGACCCGCTTCGCCGTCGAAGCGGTAATCCTCCGGCACGACGCCGCCCGCCGGCAGCGCGCGACGCTGCGCGGCGACACGCTCGATCCGGCGGCGCAGCTCGATCTCCTCGGCGAGCAACGCGTTGCGCGCGCGTCGATATGCGGGGCTCTCGCCCGGAAAGCGCGAGGGCAAGTCGGCCAGTTCGCGGGCCGGTTTCAGCGTATGCATCGAAGTGTTTGCGTCGTTCATCAGTCATCTCCTTGTGAGAAATCGTCAGAAAAACGGACGGAAGACGAGCGGGCATCGTCGCTTTGCCGCCCTTCCTGTAGGGACGACGAACGAGGCCGCGGAAAATCGACAGGCCTCGCCATGATTTTGCAGCGGCGGCTTTTTGCGGCGATTTTGCCGGCGGTTTGACCACCCAGTCGCCAGGCGCCGGCGCAAGGTATGCTTGCGCCAAACAGCAAGCCCATTACACCCGCCAACACCACCCGGCACGCGCGCCACGCACGACGCGGCGCCTTGGGGAACGCACATGCCGCTTCGTCTGCCACCCCTGCCCGCGCTTCGCTTTTTCGAAGCGGCCGGCAGGCATCAAAGTTTCAAGCTCGCCGCCGCCGAGCTGAACGTCACGCCGAGCGCGATCAGTCACGGCATCGTCGGACTCGAGGGAGCGCTCGGCGTCGAACTGTTCGTGCGCGAGCCGCGCGGCATCTCGCTAACGGCGATTGGCGCGGATTATCTGTCGTACGTCTCCGAGGCGTTTTCGCTGATCGCGATCGGCACGCAACGTCTGCCCAATCATCGCGCGGATCGGCCGATCGCGCTCAGCTGCGCGCCGACCTTCGCGTCGCGCTGGCTGCTGCCGCGCCTCGCCGGTTTTCGGGCCCGCTGGCCGCATGTCGTCGTGAGCGTGGACACCTCGCGTCGCCAGGTCGGCTTTCCGGTCGACGGCTTCGACTTTGCGATCCGCATGAGTCGCGCGCCGGTCGCCGGCACGGCATGGACGCGGCTGTTCGGCGAGCGCTTCGTGCCCGTGTGCAGCCCTGCTTATCTGGAAACGCTGCGCGACGAGCACGGCGTCCCGAGCCTGCGACGCGCGACGCTGATTCACGTGAACGCCGCGAGTGAAGACTGGCAGGCGTGGCTCGACGCGACCGGCACCGGCGGCATCGATACAGGCGGCGGCTTGCACGTCGACACGATCCAGCTCGCCTTCGAGGCGGCCAGCATGGGCCTCGGCGTCGCGCTCGGCCGCAAGCCGCTGGTCGACGGCGATCTGGTGAGCGGCGCGCTGGTCGAGGCTTGCGCGCCCACCGTCGCATCGACTACCGCCTACTGGCTGGTCAGCGCGGAGAATGCGGACAGCGCGATCCAGCGGCCCGAGCTCGCCGATTTCAAACGTTGGCTCGTCGACGAGGCGGCGGCCTTCGACGCGCATGCGGACGCGGCGGCGGACGACGACGTAGCAACGCATAGGTGAGCCACGCTCGCCTGTCGTCGAAATCTTTTCCTTTGCCGGCTGCGCGGCGGGCTGCGACGATGGTGGCCAAGGAGGAGCCCGCCATGTCGACGACCCATAGCAAGCAACCCGCCCCCACCCTCGCTCCCGCGACGACCGTCACCACGACGCTCGTGATCGTCGCCGGTGCGCTGATCCTGAGCGCCGCGATGGGCATCCGCCAGACCTTCGGCCTGTTCATCGGCCCGTTCTCGTTCGACCGCGGTCTGCCGGTCACGCTGATCGCTTTCGCGATCGCGCTGCACAACCTCGTGTGGGGCTTCGCGCAGCCGTTCGCGGGCGCGGCCGCCGATCGCTATGGCTCGGCGCCGGTGGTCGCGTTCGGCGCTTCGACGTTCGCGGCCGGCCTCGCGCTGTCGGCGGTCGCCCCGAGCGGTGCGCTGCTGGTGACCGGCATGGGATTACTGGTCGGCATCGGCGTGAGCTGCACGACCTTCGGCGTGGTGTTGCCAGCGGTCGGCCGCGTTGCGTCGCCGGAGAAGCGCAGCGTCGCGATGGGGCTCGTCAGCGCCGGCGGCTCCGCCGGACAGGTGCTGATGGTGCCGCTCGTACAAGGCATCCGGCTGCATTCGGGCATCGCGACATCGCTATTCGTGCTCGCTTTCGCCATGCTGCTGATCGCGCCGCTCGGCATCGTGCTCGACCGGCGTGCGCCGATCCACGCGACGGCTCAGGCGCGGTTCGAGGACGCGCCCGCGGCGCCGCTGCGCGAGGTTCTGTCACAGGCGATGCGCCATCGCGGCTACCGCTTGCTGACGCTCGGCTTCTTCACCTGCGGCTTTCAGCTCGCGTTCATCGCGACGCATCTGCCCGAGTATCTGACGCTGTGTCATATGCCGATCGGGCTGGGCGCCACCGCGCTTGCGCTGATCGGCCTGTTCAACATGGCGGGCAGTTGGGCATGTGGTTGGCTCGGCGGCCGGTTCCGCCAACATCATGTGCTCGGCTGGCTTTATCTGATTCGCAGCGCGACGATCGCCGCATTCTTCGCGCTGCCGAAAAGCGCTGTGTCCGTGGTGATTTTCGCGGCGGTGATGGGCCTCACGTGGCTCGGCACCGTACCGCTGACGAGCGGGCTAGTCGCCAAGGTGTTCGGCACGCGTCACCTCGGCAGCCTGTTCGGCGTGTGCTTTCTGAGCCATCAGATCGGCTCGTTTCTCGGCGCGTGGCTCGGTGGCCTCGTGTTCGATCTGACGGGCTCGTACTCACTGCTATGGGTAGCGACGGTCGCGGCGGGATTGATCGCGGCACTGCTGCATTTCCCGATCGACGACACCGTGGTGATGACGCCCGCGCGGCGCTCATCTCGCCCCGCGCAGGCGTGATGCGAATTGCCGATAGAGATGCTGAAGCGATTCCAGCCGAGGCTACTCTTTCGGTGCATCCGCCGCGGCTTTCGGCACACGCCCCATCAGATAGAACTCGTCGTTCGGACGCATCGAGATCACGTTGGCCATCCGGTTCGACAGCCCGAAAAACGCGGTGATCGCCGCGATGTCCCAGATGTCTTCATCGGTGAAGCCGTGGCCGCGCAGTGTCTGGAAGTCTTCATCATCGACCGTGCCCGACGCGCGGCACACCTTCAGCGCGAAATCGAGCATCGCCTTCTGGCGGTCGGTGATGTCGGACTTGCGGTGATTGACCGCGACCTGATCGGCGAGCAGCGGCGCTTTTTCGTAGATGCGCAGAATCGCGCCGTGGGCGACCACGCAGTAAAGACAATCGTTGACCGCGCTCGTCGCGACCACGATCATCTCCCGCTCGCCTTTCGTTAGACCGCCCTCTTTCAGCATCAACGCATCGTGATAAGCGAAGAACGCGCGGAATTCGTCGGGCCGATGCGCGAGCGTCAGAAACACGTTCGGCACGAAACCCGCTTTCTCCTGCACTTCGAGAATGCGGGCACTGATGTCTTCGGGCCACTCGCTCGGCTCGGGGACCGGGTAGCGGCTGATGGGCTGAAGCGTGGCCATGCGCTGTCTCCGTGATCTCTGTCGGGGTATGCCGACCATTGTAGCAACGCGATTTCGCGGTCGCCCGCGCTTCACCAGGCCCGCTCGATCCCATCCGACATTGCCGCCCGTATCGTCTAGACTTCCAGTTCGGCATGCATGAAGCCGCCCGGCACGGCGGCGACGAAAGGAGCAACCATGTCAAACGTTACGCACGACGCGCGGGCACCGGTGGTCAAGGTGCGCCCCGAACGGGAAATGGCGACGATGCAGCGGCTGCCCTATTTCGTCGGCATTTCGGCGGGCACCGCGGGCAGCACCGGGCTGTCGATGTACATGGTCGTGGTCCCGCCCGGCGGCCATGCGGAGCCGCACTTTCACGCCGACTACGAGACCGCGATCTATATGCTCGAAGGCAGGATCGAGACGCGCTACGGCCCGGGCTTGCGCGAGTCGGTCGTCACCGAGCCGGGCGACTTCCTGTTCATTCCGCCGGGCGTGCCGCATCAGCCGTTCAATCTCGACGCGAACGCCGCGGCGCGCGCGATCGTCGCGCGCAATCACGCGGACGAGCGTGAGCGCGTGGTGCCCTATGATCCGTCCGAGGAAGCGTGAGGCAAGGGGCCTCTTCCCGGACCGCCTCGCCTGAAGCGCGGCAAATCATGCTTCTCAAACCGGTTTGATCCACTTGCCGCGCCGCGTCGTGCGCCGCGCCCATTCGTCGGTCGCGCGCGGGTGATCGGCGGCGGCGCCCTGCACGACCAGATCGTGCAAATGATGCTGCTCGTGCGACACAACGGCGGCACGATCTTCGATACGTTCGCGGTGATCTTCGCGGCGGTTCTGGTGTATCGCTTGTTGCGGCGCTTGCAGTTTCGTCGCTGGCTCGCGCATACGCGCATTACGCCCGATCAGCTCGACGCGATGATCAAGTCGAACGAACCGCCGCTGATTCTCGACGCGCGCCCGAGCACCGTGCGCGAAAAGGAATCGCACCGCATTGCCGGCGCCCGGCCGCTCGATCTCGAGTCGCCCGATCCGATTCATCCGGAATACCTGAAGCGGCCGATCGTCGTCTATTGCGTGTGTCCCAACGAAGCGACCGCGAAGCGCATCGTCAGGCAATTGCATCGGAAGAACATTCATCATGTGCGCGCGCTGAAGGGCGGTCTCGATGCGTGGGAAAAGCGCGGCTATCCGGTCGAGCCACTGCCGACCGACTTCAATATGGCGATGGCACACACGCTCGAAGACAAGGGCAACGAAGGCGAATACACGGTGCGCGCACGTCTCGCGGAGTGAATGAACAGTAGACGAAACACGCGGCATCACGCTCGATGCCGCTTTGCCAAAATCTAAAAATAAATTGACGGCATTTTTAGCTCGTATATCCTAGCTAGTGGGAGATCTTGTGGGCGGCGCGGCGAATTGAGCTACTACCGTCTAGTACCGTTTCTTCTCGATCAACCCGTGTCCTGTTTCTTCAATATCCGCTGTGGATTCGAAACAGGCCGTTCAATACCCTCAACTACGCCAGTCGAGTGTCATCGTGAGAGTCCGAGGCCCTTTGGTGAATTGGAATCGCAGTCAGGCGCGTTGTACTTGCGCTGACGGCGCCAGCGCCGACGGCAGCAACGGCAGCCTTGCGTTTCGCCGCTTTCTGTCCGTCGTCACAGTCCTGTCGCGTCGTTCCGTTCGACGCCGCAACGTCCTCTCCGCGCGCGCGTTCATCGCGGTGCGCACAGACGAAGTCGCTTCGCTGCTGCCGTAGCGCCTCTCCTCTTTCATCTCTTTTCGCTGCTCGATTCGTCCGTTTGCGCGCGTTTTCGCGAACTGGCTGCTTGCGTCCGCGCGGCACTGACTGATCACCGCGCATCGCGACGGATTCAATCGAACCGCTTCTAATCGGGTAAGCGCTGCGCGTTATTGCGCGGATTCGCTTTGGCGTCGACTCGCCTTCGCGTTTTCCCACCTCGCCGCGCGCTATTTAACGCCGTTCACGTGATGTGCGGCGTGCGATCGACACGCCTATTCGTTATGCGAAACCAACCAATAGCAGGAATCACCGCCGATAGAACGATGCTCCGCGCTCATCCGTCGCACGTGGTCGGCGGACTGAACGACCATCGCGGGAACAAGGACGACTCGCTCGACGCGCAATACGCCGCATCGCATTCGATCGTACTGACGCGCGGCGGCATGCTGCAGCGCCTCGCGGGCTGCGCCCACGAAGCGCGGGTCAATTCATTGCACGGTCAGGGCATCGCGCGACTGGGCGTAGACCTCGAGGTCCAAGCCCTCGCAGCGGACGGCCTGATCGAAGCAATCAGCGTCAGTAACGCCCGCGCATGCATACACGAAACCCTGTACACATGACCCAGGTCGCGGACCAGAACAGAGAGAACAATCATGCATGACATCGACGAATTTCTGAAAAAGCATCATGTCACCGAAATCGAAGCAATTATTCCGGACATGGCCGGCATCGCGCGCGGCAAGATCATTCCGCGCAGCAAGTTCGAATCGGGCGAATCGATGCGTCTGCCGCAGGCGGTGATGATCCAGACCGTCACCGGCGACTATCCGCAAAGCGATTCGCTGACCGGCGTCACCGATCCCGATATGGTGTGCGTACCCGACGCGAGCACGATCCGGATGATTCCGTGGGCAGTCGACCCGACCGCGCAGGTGATTCACGATTGCGTGCATTTCGACGGCACCCCGGTCGAAATCTCGCCGCGCTGTGTGTTGCGGCGCGTGCTCGATCTATATAAGGCGCGCGGCTGGAAACCGGTGATCGCGCCGGAGCTCGAGTTCTATCTGGTCGACATGAACCGCGATCCCGATCTGCCGTTGCAACCGCCGGTCGGACGTACGGGTCGCGCGGAAACCGGACGCCAGGCGTATTCGATCGAAGCGGTCAACGAATTCGACCCGTTGTTCGAAGACATCTACGAGTACTGCGACGTGCAGGAACTCGAAGTCGATACGCTGATACACGAAGTCGGCGCCGCGCAGATGGAAATCAACTTCATGCACGGCGATCCGCTCAAGCTCGCGGACAGTGTGTTTCTCTTCAAGCGCACCGTGCGCGAAGCGGCGTTGCGTCACAAGATGTACGCGACTTTCATGGCGAAGCCGATGGAAGGTGAGCCGGGCTCGGCGATGCACATGCATCAAAGCCTCGTCGATATGGAAACCGGCCGCAACCTCTTCACCGCCGCCGACGGCGAGCCGACCTCGCTGTTCACCGGCTTTATCGCCGGCTTGCAGAAATACACGCCGGCGCTGATGCCGATCTTCGCGCCGTACATCAATTCGTACCGGCGTCTGTCGCGCTTCATGGCCGCGCCGATCAATGTCGCCTGGGGTTATGACAATCGCACGGTCGGCTTCCGGGTTCCGCATTCCGCGCCGGTCGCGCGCCGCATCGAGAACCGGATTCCGGGTGTCGATTGCAATCCGTATCTGGCGATTGCCGCGACCTTGGCGGCGGGCTATCTCGGCATCACGCAGCGGCTCGCCGCAACCGAACCGCTGGCGAGCGACGGCTATGCCCTGCCCTATCAATTACCGCGCAATCTCGAAGAAGGCTTGACGTCGATGAGCGCGTGCGAGCCGATTGCCGAAGTACTCGGCGAGCAGTTCGTCCGCGCGTATCTCGCCTTGAAAGAGACCGAATACGAAGCGTTTTTCCGCGTGATCAGTTCGTGGGAACGCCGGCATTTGTTGCTGCACGTTTGAGTGCTGCGGGCCAATCGGTCAATGAGAACCTTGAAAAGACGGAGGGCAGTATGAGCTATAAGACTGGAGACGTGATGTATGCGGAAAAGGAAACGTCGCAGCATGGCGGCACGAAAGACGCGCCGACCTCGCAAGCCACATCGCGCAGCACCGCCGAATACCGCGCGCTCGATGCCGCGCATCACATCCATCCGTTCTCGGATATGGGCTCGCTCAATCGCGCGGGTTCTCGCGTGATCGTCAAGGCGCAAGGCGTGTACCTGTGGGACTCGGAGGGCAACAAGATCATCGACGGCATGGCGGGACTGTGGTGCGTGAACGTCGGCTACGGCCGCCAGGAACTGGCCGACGCCGCATTCCGGCAGATGCGGGAACTGCCGTACTACAACACGTTCTTCAAGACGACGCATCCGCCCGTGATTGAACTGTCTGCCCTGCTCGCCGAACTGACGCCCGCGCCATTCAATCACTTCTTCTACTGCAACAGCGGCTCGGAAGGCAACGACACCGTGCTGCGCATCGTCCATCAATACTGGGCGACGCAACGACAGCCCGCGAGGAAGTTCGTCATCGCGCGCAAAAACGCTTATCACGGGTCGACGATCGCGGGCGGCACGCTCGGCGGCATGGCTTATATGCACGAGCAGATGCCATCGAAAGTCGAGAACATCGTACATATCGATCAGCCCTATTTCTTCGGCGAAGCGGCAAGCGATCAGACGGCGGAAGAATTCGCACTGGCTCGCGCGCGGCAGCTCGAAGCGAAGATTCTCGAACTCGGTGCGGACAATGTCGCCGCATTTATCGGTGAGCCTTTCCAGGGAGCGGGCGGCGTGATTTTTCCGGCTGACACGTATTGGCCGGAAATCGAGCGCATTTGCCGCAAGTACGACGTGCTGCTCGTCGCGGACGAAGTGATCGGCGGCTTCGGCCGAACCGGCGAATGGTTCGCGCATCAGCACTTCGGCTTCGAGCCGGACCTGATCACGCTCGCGAAGGGACTGACGAGCGGTTACGTGCCGATGGGGGCTGTCGGTCTACATGATCGCGTCGCCCGCGCACTGATCGACAACGGTGACTTCAATCATGGCCTTACCTACTCCGGGCATCCGGTCGCGGCGGCCGTCGCGCTTGCGAATCTGAAACTGCTGCGCGACGAGAGGATCGTGGAGCGCGTCAAAGTGGATACGGGTCCGTATTTTCAGAACAAACTGCGTGAGACGTTCGCCGGTCATCCTGTCGTTGGCGAGATCAGCGGCGCGGGCCTCGTGGCGGGCGTGCAACTCGCCGAGAAGCCGCTCGGGCGCAAGCGCTTCGCGAATGGCGGCGATGTCGGTACGATGTGCCGCGACTTCTGCTTCAACGGCAATCTGATCATGCGCGCGAGCGGCGACCGGATGTTGCTGTCGCCGCCGCTCGTGGTCAGCCGGCCGGAAATCGACGAAATCGTCTCGAAGGCAGAAGCGGCGATCGATGCGACCGCGCGGCAGATTGGCATGCTATAGCACCGTGCGATCACCGGCTTGCACGTCGATGTGCGTGTTTCCTTCAGAGTTTTCCGCGTCCGCCGTTACCATTCGACGATGGCGTCGTATCGAGCGCCATTGCTTTCATCCGTCTAACGCATCACAGGACCCACCCATGACCCACCAGATCGTGTTGCTCCCTGGACTGCTCTGCGACGACGCAGTGTGGGCCGATCAGCGCGTCGCGCTTGGCGCGATCGGCGACTGCTTCGTGCCCGACTACGGCATGCGCGACTCGCTCGGCGCGATGGCCGAACTCGTGTTCGAGTCGGTTTCGGGAGACCGCCTGCTGGTCGCGGGTCATTCGATGGGAGGACGGGTCGCGCTCTAAGTGTTCAGGCGCGCACCGGAACGGGTCGCCGGGCTCGCGTTGCTCGACACCGGCTATACCCCGCGCGCCGTCGGCGAGGCCGGCGAAAGCGAACGCGCGCAGCGACTGCGCCTGCTCGAGCTTGCGCGCGCGAAAGGCATGCGGGCCATGGGCAACGAGTGGGCGCCCGGCATGGTCAACGCCGACCGCCACGATTGCGCCGTCTACGAGGCGGTACTCGACATGATCGAGCGAAGCACGCCGGACAAATTCGCGGCGCAGATCCGCGCGCTGCTCGATCGTCCCGATGCAACGGCGCTGCTTCGCGACGTCGCGTGCCCGACGATGATCGTCTGCGGCCGCGATGACAAATGGAGTCCGTTGGCGCGTCACGAGGAAATGCATGCGCAGATGCTCGGAGCGCTGGTCGAATGGGCTCGATGGGCGGCCGGGTTCGATACGGCTCGTTGATGATTGCTCGCACACCGCAATAGCGTCGGGACAAAAACATTGCAACCGTATGACAGCGGGCGCGGTTGTTTATCGACGTGTAGCACCGTATGCTTGGATACGTCGCTTTCCGTTCGTCAACTTCGAGAAGGTCATTCAGTCATGAACGAATACTGCATGTTCAAGGGAAAACTGCTGCGCGCGGCGCCCTTCAAAGATTCGTATATAGGCAGTCCGCACTATGTGATCACGGTGACCGGCAACGACAACACGCCATTCAATATCGTCGTCAATTCGGCGTCGACGCAACCGGGCGCAAGCGGCAACGACGACGTGTACTTCTATGCCGATCTGAACTTCGCCGATCCACTCACCGCGAAACTGCAGCCCCTGAACCTCGGCCTCTACACGAGCGGCTTTCCACGGCTCGATTACTTCCAGGACAGCAGCCTGCTCGACATTCACCGCATGCGGCCGGTCCCCTACGAGGATCAGAACGGCAACCGCGCCGACGTCAACGACATCATCGACGAAATCCTCACCATCGACGAAAGCAAGCCGTCGCAAAGTCTGCCCTACGACAACGGCAGCGGCCAGTTGCACAACCGCGATTTCTGGACACCGACCACCGCGGGCATCGTGGTCTACGGGTTCGGCTTTCTGTTTCTGCCGAAGAAGGACGGTCTTCACGAGACCCACATGAATCAGGGCAATCCGCGCGGCCCGCATTACAACGAAAACGGCGCGTTCCAGGACGGCGCGGTGATCGTGCAGCGCGCCGATGGGTTTGCCGCGATGTTTACCGCGTTTCAGACACAGTATTTGCCGACCAATGCGGCCGGCGATCCGGCGGCGAATGCAGTGGCGTTGCCGGTTTATATTCAGCGAGGTTGATAGCGTCGCCCGTGCATGGGGCAAGTGGAAACCGCCGCGATGCGCGAGAAACAGGTTCTTGCAAAGGGGAAAATCAGATCGCGCGCAAAAGTCCCTCGCGATACGAACGCACCGCGAGAGACGTCGCGTCGATCAGCGCGCGCTCGCGGCGCCTCGACGCGGAATATGCCGCTGCACCACCGCCAGCGCGATCAGCACGATGACCATTGCGATACCGAGCATCAGCAGATAGCCCGGCGCGCCACCGGCCGTGATCACCGCGGCACCGGCGAATGCGCTCAGAATCGCGCCGACGCGGCCGAACGCGAGTGCCGACGCGGTGCCCGTCGCCCGCACGCTGGTCGGATAGACGTATGCGCACAGCGCGTACATCGTCGATTGCACCGCATTGACGAACAGCCCGTGCAAGCCGAGACCGACGATCATCAACGCCGTATGCCGCGTCGCGCCGACGCCGAGCAGCATCCATGCACTCGCGACGCCGCCCGCGCAGCACAGCAGCAGCGGCCAGCGCGAGCCGTAGCGCCCGATCGCCAGCGCGCACAGCACCGCGCCGATTACGCCGCCGAGGTTGTACGCGCTCAGGCCATAGCCCGCGAGCGACACGCTCAAGCCCTCACTCGTCAGCATCGACGGCAGCCAGCTGAACGCCGCATACACGGCGAGCAGGCACATGAAGAACGCGCCCCAGATCGCGACGGTGTCGCGCGAACGGCCATCGCGGAACAGCGCGGCAAAGCCGACGTGTTTCTCAGCGCTTTGTTCGCGCACATCGGTGAAGCTCGCATCGGCCGACACGTCGCGCGCCATGCGCCGCAGCAGCTTCACGAGTTCGGGCCAGCGATGCGGACGGCGTGCCAGAAAACGCGGCGATTCCGGCAGCGCCGCGAGCAGGACGAGGGCGAGCACGAGCGGCAGCACACCACCCGCTACGAACAGACCGCGCCAGCCATAAACCGGCAGCACCTGGCCGGCGAACAATCCGGCGACCATACCGCCCAGCGGCACGCACAGAATGGTCGCCGTCACCGCGAAGGTACGAAAACGCGCGGGCGTGAACTCGGCGGTCAGCGTGGTCGATGTCGGCAGCGCGCCGCCGATGCCGAGCCCCGCGATAAAGCGCAGCGCCGCAATGGCCGCGACGTTCGGCGCGAGACTGATCGCGCAGGTCGCCAGGCCGAACACGAACACGCTGCCGATCACGGCCCAGCGGCGGCCGAAGCGATCGGCGAACAGCCCCGCGAACGCGCTGCCGATACCCATGCCGACCAGCCCCGACGCAACCACCGGCGCAAAGGCGTTGCGCGTGATGCCCCACTCTTTGGTCAGCATCGGAATCGCGAAGCCGATCAGCTGGCTGTCGAAGCCGTCGACGACGATCGACAGCGCCGCGAGCACCACCGCGATTTTCTGCAGCAACGTGTAGGGGCCGTCGTCGAGTGCATGACCGATGTCGACCGTGTTGCCGCCGCGCGCGATGCCGGCGGGCGCCGCGTCGTCGCGCGCGGTCGCGGTCGAGGCCGCGGCCGAAGCGGGAGGAACGAAACTCATGAACCTGTCTCCGTTGTTTGCGCTGCACGCGCGTTGTTCGATTTTTTTTGCTGTCGGCAGTACGGTGCGACGCGATGGCCCGCTTCGGCGAGCTGGCCGCCGAACAGCGAGCCCATCGCGACGCTCCTCATCAGAACGGATAGTGACGCGGCGTCGTTTGCAGCGTGACCCAGCGCAGATCGGTGAATTCCGCGATCCCCGCCTTGCCGCCGAAGCGGCCGAAGCCACTCGCCTTCACGCCGCCGAACGGCATCTGCGCTTCGTCGTGCACGGTCGGGCCGTTCACGTGACAAATGCCCGACTCGATGCATTGAGCGACGTTCAGCGCGCGCGCCGTGTCGCGGCTGAACACCGCCGCCGACAGGCCGTATTCGTTGTCGCTCGCACACGCGATTGCGGCCTCCTCGCCACGCACGCGCACGATCGGCTTGACCGGCCCGAACGATTCGTCGTGATAGATGCGCATGTCTCGCTCGGCCCGAGCGCGGACCACACCGGAAATGCGGCCGCGGCGGCATCGGCGGCGGCGACGGCATCTTCGACGGTCGCGGCCGGCGCGCGCGTCGCGACTTCGCCGTCGAGCGGGTTGCGGCGCTCGAAGGTCGCGCCGTTGCGCGCCTGTGTCTGCTCGCCGCCGATCAGCATCGGTACGCTTTTCATCGTAGGTCTCTCTCCTTTTCGTGAATGGGAAGCGCCGTTACGCGACGATCGCTTCGACGAGCGTGGGACCGCTTTTCACGTCACCGTCGGTCAGCGCGCGACGCAACACGTCGGCAAGTTCAGCCGCCTCGCTGACGCGCGCGCCAGGGCAACCCATGCCCGCCGCGATCGTCACGAAGTCGAGGCCCGGCAGGTCCGTGCCCTGCACGGTCTCGCCAGGCGCGAAACCGAACACCGGCGCGAAATCCTGCAACGCCGCGTAGCGCGTGTTGTTCAGGATCACGAATGTGATCGGTAGCTGCATCTGCACCGCGCTCCAGATCGCCTGAATCGAGTACATGCTCGAACCGTCGCCGATCAGCGCGATCACGCGCTCGCCCGGCCGCGCAAGCGCGACGCCGACCGCCGCCGGCATGCCGTAGCCGAGGCCGCCGCTGTCCATCGTCAGGAACGTGCCGGCGCGCGCGATCGGCAGATAGGTCTGCATGATGGGCCGCGAGCTCGGCGCTTCCTCGACGACGATGCCATCGGGATCGCGCACTTCGGCGAGCGTCTGCAAGGCGAACGCGACCGACATCCGCTCGCCCCGCGCGGGCGGCAGCGCGCGCGGCGCCACCGCGCGCGGCGCGGGCAACTCACGCGCTTTGGGCGCGGCGCGCGCGAGCAGATCCTGCACGCCGAGCCGCACGTTGCCGACCGCGGCGATGCCCTGCGGCGTCCATGCGGCAATGCCCGGATCGTCGATCAACTGACACAGCCGCGAGCCCGGCGGCACATGCGGACCATTGCCTTCGACGTGATACGTGAACGCAGGCGCGCCGATCACGAAGATCGCGTCGTGCGCGCCGAGCAACTCGACGATGCGCTCACGCAGCGCCGGCAAAAAGCCCGCGAACAGCCGGTGCGTTTCGGGGAAGCTGCAACGTCCTGTCATCGGCGCGACGTAGACGCGCGCGGAATGCCGCTCCGCGAGGCGCACGACTTCAGCCGCCGCGTCCGCGCGATCGACCGCGCCACCGACCACGAACGCGGGCCGCTCGCACGCGTCGAGCACCGTGCCGATGCGTTCGAGCATCGCCGGATCGGGACGCATGATGTGCGCGACCTCGCGGTCGGCCACGCGCTCGGCAGGCTGATCCCAGTCGTCGGCGGGAATCGACACGAACACCGGACCGCGCGGCTCCTGCATCGCGATCGCGTACGCACGCGCGATCGCGAGCGGCACATCCTGCGCGCGAGCCGGCTCGATGCTCCACTTCACGTAGGGCTTCGGCAATTCGGTGGCCTGGGTCGCGGCGAGGAACGGTTCGAACGGCAGGATCGAGCGGGCCTGCTGACCCGCGGTGACGACGAGCGGCGTGCGGTTGCGAAACGCCGTGAAGATATTGCCCATCGCATTGCCGACGCCCGCCGCCGAATGCAGGTTCACGAGCGCCGCGTTGCCGGTGGTCTGCGCGTAGCCGTCGGCCATGCCGACCACGACCGCTTCCTGAAGACCGAGCACGTAGCGGAAATCCGCGGGGAAATCGCGGAACATCGGCAGCTCGGTCGAGCCCGGGTTCGCGAAGATCGACGTCATGCCGACGCGGCGCGCGAAGTCGATGACCGCGTCGCGTACGGTCCACGGCGTGCTCTGTTCTATTACGTGTGCCTGATTCTGCTGCGGCGCGCTGCTTGTCATGCGAAGTCTCCTGTCAGGTGAGCGCGAAAAATCGAATGGCCATTATCACGGCCGCCGGGGTAACCGAAAATTGCCCAATTCGCAAAAAGGCATTACCTTTCGGCATGACTTACAACCTGCAACAACTGCAGGCGTTCGCGGTGATCGTCGAGAGCGGCAGCCTCGGACGCGCCGCCGAAGCGCTGCACATCACACAACCGGCCTTGAGCCGGACCATCCGACGTCTCGAGGAACAGGTCGGCGCGCCGCTGTTCGAGCGGCATTCGCGCGGCATGCATTTGACCGCGGTCGGCGAGGCGCTGCTGCCGCACGCGAACCTGTTGCAACGCGAAGCCGAACAGGCGCGCGAGGAAATCGACGCGATGCGCGGCCTCGCGCGCGGCACGATCCGCGTCGGCGCGGTCGGCAGCATCGCGAGCCTCGTGCTGCCGCTCGCGGTGAGCGGCGTGTTGACGAAGTGGCCGAACCTGCGCGTGGAGATCATCGAGGGCGTGTGGGACCGGCTCGCCGATGCGCTCGTCAAACGTCAGATCGATCTTGCGCTCAGCATGGCCGTGCCCGATACCGACGAGATCACCGCGATCGCCGATTGCCGCTGGGAAGACGCGAGCTACGTGGTCGCCGCGCTCGATCATCCGCTGCGGCGCAAGCCCGACCTCACGCTCGCCGACACGCTGGGCGAACGCTGGGCGATTCCGCCACGCGGCACCGGCCCGTTCGAGCACATGCAGAGCGTGTTTGCCGAGCGCGGGCTGGGACTGCCGAACGTCGTCGTCGAAACGCGCTCGGTCACGGCGCTGAAGAGCCTGGTCGCGCGTTCCGGCTTTCTGAGCTGGATGGCGTCGACGATGTACGTGACCGAAAGCAAGGCCGGCGTGTTCGATACGCTCGGCGTCCCAGGCGTGGTCGGGCGGCGCACGTTGACCGCGTTCCGGCGACGCCAGGGGATTCTGCCGAGCCCGGCGGTCAAGCTGCTGGAGCAGTTGCGGCAGTTGACGGCGGAGGGTATGACCGCGGGTTGATCGTTTCCCGCACATGCTGCCACTTTCTCGGCGTTTACCCGATAATCGCGGGCGTCGCGACCTGGATAGCCGGCGGCTTGCAGACGGTGGAGATCGTCAGCGCGTTTGGCCAGGCATTCGCGGATAACCGCTACATGGGCCTGATCTGGCTCACGCTGCCGGTCATCGCGCTGCTCGAACAACAGTCTGAAGGAACAGGCGCGGCATCTGATCTCGCGCCTGCATGCGGCCACCACCGGCCGCGTGCTCTGATCACGCTGGTCGGTACGCTGACGCTCAAGTACGCGCCCTTCGTCGAAACGAAGAATCTGGTTTCTGCGGCACGCTGATGACGCCGATGGCGGCGAACTTCAACATCGTCCCCGCCGCGCTGCTCGAACTGAAGGACCAGAACGGCGTGATCAAGGCGCAATGGCCAACCGCTTTACTATTGCTGATCGTCAACACCATACTGTTGTACGTGTTCGTATTCCGCTTCTGAGGAGCCGCCGATGACCACCCAGCTCACCCGCGAATTCGCGTCCAGATTCGCCAATGTCGCGCTCGCCCACCTCACGCGCGAATATCCGAACAAGCTCACGCACTCGCTTGGAGGACCGCAGGACGTACAGGGTCCGCGCGCCTTGCATCCGATCTTCTACGGCAGCTACGACTGGCATTCGTGCGTGCACGGCTACTGGCTGATCCTGCATCTGCTCGAACGCTTCCCCGATCTGCCCGAGGCCGCGCGCATCGTCGCCGTGGTCGACGAGCATTTCACCGCGGCGAACGTCGCCGGCGAACTCGCGTATCTGGAGCTGCCGCACAACCGCGGCTTCGAGCGGCCGTATGGCTGGGCGTGGCTGCTCACGCTCGGCGCGCAGTTGCAGTCGATGAAAATCTCGGAAGCCGCGCGCTGGGCGAAGACGTTCGCGCCGCTCACCGAGGCGTTCGTCGAGCGCTTCGCGGAGTTCCTGCCGAAAGCAACCTATCCGCTGCGCGTCGGCACGCACTTCAACATGGCGTTCGCGCTCGCGCTGACGCTCGATTTCGCTCGGCAAACCTCGCGCGAATCGCTCGAGGCGCTGATCGTCAGCACCGCGGAGCGCTGGTATCTGGACGACGTCGGGTGTCAGGCGTGGGAGCCGTCCGGCGACGAGTTCCTGTCGCCGTCGCTGATGGAAGCGGAGTTGATGCGGCGTGTGTTGCCGTCGGCGCAGTTCGCCGACTGGTTCGGACGCTTCCTGCCGGACCTCGGCGCGAAAAAACCGGCGACGCTGTTCGAGCCCGTCACCGTGACCGATCGCAGCGACGGCAAGATCGCGCATCTGGACGGCCTCAATCTGAGCCGCGCGTGGTGCCAGCGTGCGCTCGCGCGTGCGCTGCCCGCCGGCGACGTGCGTCGCACCGTGCTGTTCGATGCGGCCGAGCGTCATCTGCACAGCGCGCTGCCGCATGTGACCGGCGACTACATGGGCGAGCACTGGCTCGCCACGTTCGCGACGCTGGCGCTCGAAGCTTGAGCGAACCGGGAACGAACTGAACCGGCTTTGAAGAGATAAAGCCGTGCTGTTTGGGGCGCTTCAATGCGAAGCGCCCTTTTTATTGCCCGTTCAACAGTCCCTGCCTGCGGCGGTAAAATCGCGCAAGGCGATTGCGCCGCTTTAAAGGTGGAAGTTTGACTGAGTTCGAGCAGGGTTTCATTTTGACCCGACATTGGCGGGACACGCCCGCCGGCACGGAAATCGAGTTCTGGCTGGCCACGGACAGCGGGCCGCGCCACATCCGTCTGCGCCCTCAGCCGTCCGTCGCCTTCATTCCGGCCGAACATCGCGAACGCGCCGAAACGATCCTGCGCCGCGACGCGCCGCTCGATCTGCGTTCGCTCGAATTGCGCGACTTCCAGCATCGGCCGGTCAGCGGGCTTTACTGTGCGCAATACCGGCAATTGAAGGGCTTCGAGAAGCGCCTTAGAGAAGGCGGCGTCGATGTCTACGAAGCCGATATCCAGCCGCCCGAGCGCTACATGATGGAGCGCTTCGTCACCGCGCCGGTGTGGTTCAGCGGCGTGCCGCAGCAGAATGGTCCGGGGCTCGATGGCCCCTGGCTCGACAGCGAACTCAAACCGTCCAACGAATATCGTCCGCCGTTGAAGCTCGTGTCGCTCGACATCGAAACGAGCGCGCATGCCGAGCTATATTCGATCGCGCTCGAAGGCTGCGGCGAGCGGCAGGTGTATATGCTTGGGCCGCCGAATGGCAACAGCGGGAACATCGGCAACGTCACCGACGCCATCGACTTCAAGCTCGAATACTGCGAAACCCGCGCACAACTGCTCGAAAAGCTGATCGAGTGGATGGAGCGGCACGATCCCGATGCGATCATCGGCTGGAACCTCGTGCAGTTCGATCTGAAGGTACTGCAACACCATGCCGAGCAGTATCGCGTGCCGCTGCGCATCGGACGAGGCGGCGCGGTGATGGAGTGGCGCGAACACGGCGTCACGCGCAATCACTTTTTCGCGGGCGTGGCGGGTCGTTGGGTCATCGACGGCATCGAGGCATTGCGTTCGGCGACGTGGAGCTTCCCGTCGTTCAGCCTCGAATACGTGTCGCGCTCGGTGCTGGGCGAAGGCAAGGCGATCGACAATCCGTATCAGCGCATGGACGAAATCCAGCGCCGCTTCGACCAAGACAAGCCAGCGCTCGCGCGTTACAACCTGAAGGACTGCGAGCTCGTCACGCGTATCTTCGCGAAGACCGAGTTGCTGCCGTTCCTGCTCGAACGCGCGACCGTGACCGGCCTGCCCGCCGATCGCAGCGGCGGCTCGGTCGCGGCGTTCACGCATCTGTACATGCCGCGCATGCATCGGCAGGGCTATGTCGCGCCGAATCTCGGCGACGTGGCCGGCGCCGCGAGCCCCGGCGGCTTCGTGATGGATTCGCGGCCCGGACTCTACGACTCGGTGCTCGTGCTCGACTACAAGAGCCTGTATCCGTCGATCATCCGCACGTTTCTGATCGACCCGCTCGGTCTGGTCGAAGGCATGCTGCATCCCGACGACGCGAGCTCGGTGCCGGGCTTTCTCGGCGCGCGCTTTTCACGCACGCGTCACTGCTTACCGTCGATCGTCGCGCAGGTGTGGCAGGCACGCGAAGCGGCCAAGCGCGAGCACAACAAGCCGCTGTCGCAGGCGCTGAAGATCATCATGAACGCGTTCTATGGCGTGCTAGGCTCGACCGGCTGCCGCTTCTTCGATCCGCGGCTTGCGTCGTCGATCACGATGCGCGGCCACGAGATCATGCACACGACACGCGAGCTGATCGAGGCGCAAGGCTACGAAGTGATTTACGGCGACACCGATTCGACCTTCGTCTGGCTCAGGCACGCGCATGACGAGGAAGACGCCGCGCGGATCGGCCGCGCGCTCGTCGAACATATCAACGCGGCGTGGCGGCAGAAGCTGCAGGCGCGCTTCGGTATCGACAGTGCGTTGGAACTGCAATTCGAGCGGCACTATCGGCGCTTTTTCATGCCGACGGTGCGCGGTGCCGAGGAAGGCAGCAAGAAACGCTACGCAGGACTTACGGTATTGCCGGACGGCCGCGAGGACGTGGTCTACAAAGGGCTCGAAACCGTGCGCACCGATTGGACGCCGCTTGCGCAGCAGTTTCAGCAGGAACTGTATCGGCGCATCTTCAAGCAGCAGCCGTATCAGGATTACGTGCGCGACTATGTGCGCGATACGCTCGCCGGCCGGCTCGACGATCAGCTCGTCTATCGCAAGCAGTTGCGCAGACCGATCGACGCTTACGAGCGCAACGTGCCGCCGCATGTGCGCGCGGCACGCGTCGCCGATGAGTTCAATCGCCAGCAGGGACGTCCGCTGCAATATCAGAACGGCGGCTGGATCAGCTACGTGATGACGGTGGCCGGCCCCGAGCCGCTCGAAACGCTGCGCTCGGCGATCGACTACGAGCACTATCTGACGCGGCAATTGCAGCCGGTTGCCGACGCGATTCTGCCGTTGTTACGCGACGATTTCACGACGCTGATGTCGGGGCAGAAGCAGTTGTTCTGATCGTGGCGGCGAACGCGCGGCTGCGAGCATGGACGAATTGCCTACTTCACCATGGACGGCGGCTCGGCCTCTTCATCGGAGTGCGTGTTATGCACAGCAAAGGTGCGGCAGAGCGAGTTGCCGCGGGTCGCGTATCGCATGCTCCGCGCTCTCGAGGCCGGCGTAAATCGACGGCGCAATGTAACTGTGCCGCTACATCGGGGATGGCTAAAAATGTCAATCAGACACCGGTAATCCGTGATTAAAGGCGGAAAAAAACTAATCCCTGGTTTTGATTTGCAACCCTATCAACAGAATTAGAGCGCCATCATAATCTGAAGTATTCTAATTTCTTCGGTTGTTCGCGCAATTGGCGGGATTTGCATTGTTGCTTGACCTAACCCTTTATTGTCCTATAGTGCCATTTGATCCGCCTCAGAAATATTGTGGGGACGTGTGTGTATGATATCCCTGAATCTGTAGCCCCAACGATCTGCAACGACAGGAGAAGATGCATGAAAGCAATCCACGCCGTCAAACTGGTCGGTACCGCCCTTCTGATTTCGGGTTCGATTCACGCCTATGCGCAGGCGAGCAACGCTAACGCCCCTGCGTCTGCCCCGACCACGACGCCCGAAGCCCGATCGCATTACAAGTCAATGAAAGCAGCGAACCGGGCGCTACAGCGTCAGGTTCGAAATGCGCTGGTGAAAGATAGGAACATCTCCACGGCCAATATCACAGTTCGCGCCCGCGATGGTGCTGTCACGCTGCAGGGCAGCGTACCGCTTCAGGCAGAAAGCGACCGTGCAACCGAGGTGGCGAAAGGGGTGCCTGGCGTAACTTCGGTCAGGAACGCGCTGTCGATCCGTCCTGTGGGCACCTGAAGCAGTCCTGGACCCCGCTTTGCAGGAAGGCCGGCGCTCTGACCGTGCATTCCATTGATGGCATAGCCAATGCGGCACATGGTGGCGGGCCGGCTCGACAGCCGGCCTTCGCTATGCGGATATCTTCTCGAGTTCGAGCCCTTTCGTCTTCGGCCCCATCAAGCCAATCGCCAGCATCACGATCAGCATCGCGCCCGCGATGAACACGAACACGCCGGTCGTGCCGAAGTAGCGCAACACGGCCGCGATCAGAAAGGCCGTGAAAATCGCGGAAAAGCGGCTCCACGAGTAGACGAAGCCGACCGCGCGCGCCCGGATGCTGGTCGGAAACAGTTCGGCCTGGTACGCGTGATAACTGTACGAAATGATGTTGCCGGCCAGCGTCAGGCACACCCCGAGGCTCACGAGGAGCACCGCCCCCGATGCCTGACTGAACCACAACCCGCACACGATATTGACGCCGGCCATCACGACGATCACCGTCTTGCGCTCGAAGCGGTCGCCGATAAACAGCCCGATGATCGGACCGAGCGGCGCGGCCAATGCGATCACGCTCGAATACATCAGGCTCGTCGTGATCGTGATGCCCTGCTTGATCAGCAGCGTCGGCACCCAGTTCGCGAAGCCATAGAAGCCGACCGTCTGGAAGATGTTGAAGATCGTCATCATCAGCGTGCGGCTGCGGTACGGCGGCAGCCACATGTCGCGGAAGCTGCCGCGCGGTGGGATCGGCACCGGCGGCGCCGGCGGCGGCAACTCGCGGCCATATTCGTGACGTACCTTCGCCTCGAGCGCGTTCATCACGCGGTCGGCTTCGGCGAGACGTCCTTGCTGCGCGAGCCAACGCGGGCTTTCCGGCAACGCGCGGCGAATCCACCAGACGAATAGCGCGCCATGCGCGCCGATCAGCACGACCCAGCGCCAGCCGTCCAGACCGAACAGCGTGCGCGGCACCAGCAGAAACGATAGAAACGCAACCACCGGCACGGCCGTGAAGCCGACCGCCTGCTCGCACGCGAACGCGCGGCCGCGGATCTGCTTCGGCACCAGCTCGGAGATGTACGTGCCGATCGTCACCAGTTCGACGCCGATGCCGACACCGGCGACGAAGCGCCAGAAATTAAGACCCGTCGCGGTCTCCTGAAACGCCATCACGAGGTTCGCCGCGGTGTACCACAGCAGCGACCAGGTGAACACCGCGCGCCGCCCGAAGCGATCCGCGAGGAAACCGCACGCGATCGTGCCGATAAACAGGCCGCCAAACAGCGCGGCGATGAAACTCGCGACGCCGGTCGAGCCGAACAGGCCATGCGTGGTCGCGGTCAACATGCCGCTTTTCACGAGGCCCGGCGCGATATAGCCGGAGTACAGCAGGTCGTAGAGTTCGAAGAAGAAGCCGAGGCTCAGCAGCACCACCAGCTTCCAGACGGAGCGCGTGGCGGGCAAGCGGTCGAGGCGCGCCGAAATGCTGCCGGCGTCGAGCGATGCGTGGCCCGCCACCTGCGCAGGCGCGCTGCGCTCGGCGCTGCCGGCCGCGTCAGTGGAATGCGCCACGGTACCGCCGCTGCGCGCGACGGACCCCGCGGGATCGGGGAATGCCATGTTGTCTGTCTCCTTCTGTTGCGACTGCTTTTACGGCAGGGCTGAGCGCTTACCGCGGCCGGTTCGATGCCGGCCTTGCGCCTTGTCGCGCGTCGCACGCGCCACGATGGGTCGGCCGGAGTCCGGCCAGCATTCTAGCCGTGCCCGCGTTGCAATTGTTCGAACGTGGTGATTTTCCCGGCCAGCGCGCTCGCCGCGACCGTGTACGGGCTCGCGAGCCAGACGTCGCCTGGTCCCGAACGGCCGGGGAAATTGCGGTTGATCGCGCTGATCGTCACGTCGTTCGGGTTGGCAGATTGTCCCGGTCCGCAGTTTGCGCACGAGCCGCACCCAGGCATCACGAGCGTCACGCCCGCGCGCTCGAACACCGGCAGATAGCCCTGCTCCTCGCAATACGCGCGCACCGCCATCGTGCCGAATTGCAGATACAAACGCGTGCGCTCGGGCACCCGTAGGCCGTGCTCGACGCCCCAGCGCAGCACCTCGTGATAGAAATCGAAGTCCTCGCGCTTGCCCGCGGTGCACGAGCCGCCGTACGCGATATCGATCGCGACGTCCTGTTCGAGCCGCGGCGCCGGCACGCCATTGCCGGGGTCGCCCGGACGCGCGAGCATCGGTTCGATCGCGTTCGCATCGATATGGATCGTGTCGCGGTAGGTCGCGTCCGCGTCGCTTTTCATCCAGCCTTCCAGCACGAAATCGACGCCGCGCCGCTCCTTCAGGAACGCGACCGTGCGCTCGTCCGGTTCGACGATGCCGGTGAAGCCGCCGAGTTCCGCGACCATGTTGGTCAGCGTCGCACGTTCGTCGATCGACATCGCGCGCACCGCCGCGCCGCCGTATTCGAACACGAGGCCGATCGCGCCGCCCGAGCGAATCGCCTCCATCCGCAGCAGATGCAGCACGACGTCCTTTGCGGTCACGCCGTCGCGCAACTGGCCGTCGATCTCGATGCGCAGCGTCTCCGGCACCTTGCAGCGCACGTAGCCCGTGACCCAGCTATTGGCGATTTCGGTCGCGCCCGCGCCAAATGCGAGGCAGCCGAGCGCGCCCGAATGCGGCGTGTGCGAATCGGTACCGCATGCTACCTGGCCCGGCAGCGCGTATTGCTCGGCCATCAACGCATGACAGATGCCCTCGGAGCCGGGCACACCATCGAGCGCGCCGTGCGAGCGCACCGGGTAGCCGCGCGAAAACGACGTGTGGCCTTCCATCAGATTCGCGACGCCCGGCAACAGACCGTCGCGCACGTGAGGGATGCTCTGCGGCGCGAGCACCAGATGATCCTGGAACGCGATGATGTGATCCGGCGCATGCAGCGGCGCGGGCTTGCCGAACGCCCGATGCATCAGATGCGCGCACATGCCGGTGAAATAGTCGTGGCTGAAGCGCCAGTCGGCGGCGATGAACACGCCGTCGCCGCGCTGCGCGCTCGCGGTGCCCGGATGCAGATGACGGTCGATGATCTTCTCGACCAGCGTTTTCGGCTCGGCGCCAGGCGCCTCGTTCGGGGCATCGCTCGCGCGCGCGCCCGGCGCGGGCCACTCCGCGAACCGGCTATACGCGAGCAGCCCGCCGCTGCGGATGATCTGCTGCGTAAGCGAGTCGCGGCCTTTGAGGAATTCGTCGATCGGCACCGCAACGCCTGCGAGCAAGCGATCGAGCACGGAAAAATCGGTCGTGGTCAGAATGCCGATGTTGTCGCAGTTCTGCTGATAGATACGCTCGAAGCTCTCGGCAACGATCAGGCGAATACCTGCGGACAACTCCGCGAGCGGGCTCGATTCGCGCGACGAGCCCTTGCCGTAGCGCTTGCCGGCCACCGTCACGCGAAAGCCGCCGTCCTTCACCGCATTGCGGCCGATCGGCAGACCCTCGCCGGCCTTGAAGCCGACGTACGGGTACTGGCCGAGGCGCTCGTCGTAGGTGAGCATGACGGTGACGGGCGTGATCTCGTCCGTCGACACGTTGTCGCGCAACGGCCCCGCCGTGTCGCGAGTGAAGTTTTCGCCGGCCAGTTGCGCCTCGATCACGGCCGGGTCTTGCGACAGGTACAGCACGCGGCCGTCCAAACGAATCGTATCGCTCATCACTGCATTCTCCTTGCGCTCACTATACGGTGCGCAAGGCGGATGCCGAAGTGCCGGTGCGGCAATGCTGCCGTCTCGTTTCGCGAATGCTCGATGGGGGAGCCGCGGCGCGCAGTGCGGGTGGTTGAATCGTCTAAGGCGGATTGCCGAGGAACGACACCAGCGCGGCCGCGCTCGCGCTCAACTGCTCGCGCGCCTTGAAGATGATGATCAGATGACGCTCCGCCCACGCATCGGCAAGCGGCAGCAGCCGCACGTCGAGCGTGTTCACGTAGAGCAGGCCGACCGGCTCGGGCACGATCGCGATGCCGAGCCCCGCATGCACCATCCGGCACAGCGCATCGAGACTGCTCACGCGCATCCGCACGTCGAGCTGCTGGCCCGCGCTCGCCGCCTGCTGCGCGAGCAAGCGCGTGAGCGCGCTTTCGCTGCGCAAGCCGACGAAGCTGTCGTGCAACAGATCGTCGAAGTTCACCCGCGCCGCGCTGGCGAGCCGATGCCCACCCGGCACGAGCACCGCGAGCCGGTCCTGCCGGTACGGCACCTGCTCGAACGCCTCGCTGCCAGCAACCGGATTGCAGATGCCGAAGTCCGCGCCGTGTTCGTCGACGATACGCAGCACGTCCGCGCTGTTTTCTTCTTCGAGTTCGATCGCTACATCCGGGAACGCGCGGCCGAACGCGGCCACGTCTTCAGGCAGAAACTGCACGATCGACGACAGATTCGCGACCACCCTCACGCGCCCTTTGACGCCCGTCGAAAAGCGCGACAACTCCGCGCTCATCTGCTCGATATTGCCGATGATCGCGAGCGCGTAGCGCAGCACGGTCTCGCCGACCGGCGTCACGGTAATGCCGCGCGACTGCCGCTGAATCACCGGCAGCCCGATCAGCGCCTCGATCTCGGCGATGCGCCGGCTCACCGCCGACGACGCGATGAACTCGCGCTGCGCCGCGCGCGCGATATTGCGCTCCTGGCAAACGGCGACGAACAGACGCAGCGAAGTCAGATCGAGTTTCTTGAGCAGGTTTTCCATGGGACGAGGCGACGGAGCTTACGACAATGGCGGCAGATCGCCGGAATCGTGGCCGTTATCGTCTCACGGCACGCGGTGTTGCGCCATTGCGCCGACGGCGGTCCTCACAGCGCATCATGAAAGATGATGCCGACCGTATGCCGATGTCCCGAGCGCAGGCGGCTCACGCCGTGCCGCAGATTCACGCGATACGGCCCGCGCGTACCCTGCACGGGCCGGCTGTTCACGGTGAACACGACCGCGTCGCCCTTCGCGAGCGGCACGACTTCGGCACGCGACTGCATGCGCGGACGCTGCTCGGTCATCACGAACTCGCCGCCTGTGAAGTCGCGCCCCGGCTCCGACAGCAGTACCGCAACTTGCAGCGGGAACACGTGTTCGCCGTACAGATCCTGATGCAAGCAGTTGAAATCGCCCTCGCCGTATTGCAGGATCAGCGGCGTCGGACGCACCTGGCCGGCGTCATGGCAGCGTCGAATGAAATCCGCATGTTTCGGCGGATAGCGCACGTCGATGCCCATCGCCATGTTCCAGCGGTTCGCGACCGGCACGAGATGCGGATAAAGGGCACCGCGCAAGCCGCCGACGAGCGACGGCAGCGGATACGCAAAGTACTTGTATTCGCCGCGACCGAAGCCGTGGCGCGCCATGACGACGCGGCTGCGATAAAGCGCGTCGCGTGTATAGAGCGCGCTCAGCGCGTCGCATTCGCGGGGCGTCAACAGTTGCGGCACGGCGGCGCAGCCGTACTGATCGAGATCGTGTTCGATCCGCGGCCAGTCGAGTGCGTCGACGCGTTGGTCGATCGTTTGGGTGGGAGCGATTGCGTTCATCGTCGATGAGTGGGCGGCGCGGGCTCGTCGCCCGCGCCATCAAGGTAGGTAGCTCGATGAACTTAGTGTACGAGTGTGGTGGCGGGAAAACACTCCGGGTCTTGCGGTCAAATTCAGCCGCACTGCACGGACGCACGATTCCCGCTACGCTGTCGGTATCGTTGCGGCCGCACTTGCCGCTGCCGCATCGCACTTCATTCCGCCTAGGACAACCATGAAACAGCAGCTCACCATCGATTTTGTTTCCGACATCGCCTGCCCGTGGTGCGCGATCGGCCTGTCGTCGCTGCAGCTCGCGCTCGCGCGGCTTCAGGACAAAATCGACGCGCGTATCGTCGTGCATCCATTCGAACTGAATCCGCAGATGGGACCGGACGGCGAAGACATCGTCGAGTATCTCGGCAAGAAATACGGCCGCACGGCCGCGCAGATCGCCGAAACGCAGGTGATGATCCGCGAACGCGGCGCGAGCGTCGGCTTCGATTTCGGTCCGCGCATCCGCACCTACAACACGTTCGACGCGCACCGCCTGCTGCATTGGGCCGGCCTGAAAGGCCACCAGTTGCCGCTGAAGCTCGCGCTATTGCGCGCGTATCATGCCGACGGCAAGAATCCGGGCAATCATGACGTGCTGGTCGAAGCGGCCCAGTCGGTAGGACTCGACGCCAACGAAGCGCGCGACGTGCTGACGAGCGGCGCGTATGCCGATGAAGTGCGCGAAGCGGAAAAGAACAATCAGGAAATGGGCATTCAATCGGTGCCGTCGATCATTTTCAACCGCCGCTATCTGGTGACCGGCGGCCAGCCGGTCGAGCAATTCGTGCAGGTGATCGAGGAGATCGTGGCGAAAGAGCCAGCGTAAGGTTCATCGTCGAAGCGAAGCGTAATGGACGGCCCATTCTGAGCACCTGGCTCACGCATGCACTCGCGAATGCTTGCGTGTTGTCTCTTCAACACATCTGAGCAAAGATAGTCTGGGCCTATTGTCCAAGCCGTCCCGGCTGCTTGCAACAGGTCTTTCTTATCCCACTGCACGCGCCTTAAAGCCGCTTACAGATAGCTGCAAACGTAGTCCAGCGTTTCGACCACATCGATATCGAAGCGGCTCTTGCCAGGCACCGAGAACGATTCGCCCTCGCCATAGGTCTTCCACTCATCGCTGCCGTCGAGACGGATGCGGCATTTGCCCGCCTGCACTTCCATCAGCTCCGGCGCGTCGGTGCCGAAGTTCAGCGTGCCGGGCAGGATCACGCCGAGCGTCTTGCGCGTGCCGTCGGCGAACAGCACGGTGTGCGACACGCACTTGCCGTCGAAGTACACGTTGGCTCGTTTGACAACAGAAACCTGGTCGAATTGCGTTGCAGCCGTCATGGCGGTCTTCCTCTGGATCATCGTGAAGGGAGGCGTTGCGGCCCGGTGGGCGCGGCAGACGGCGCGCGATCCGCGCAAGCCGCCCGGCAGGGCGCCCTGCCGGGCGCGAGCCCGCCATCATACATGGCTATTGATGGCGCCAATACGGTAAAGTCTGCCAGAACCATATCGACACCTACACAGACTCATTCGACCCATGCGCTCTCCCGCTCCTTCCGGCGCCGTATTGTTGTTGATCGATCTGCAACGCGCGATCGATCATCCGAGCTGGGGCGAGCGCAACAATCCCGCCGCCGAGACGCAGGTGAGCCGCTTGCTCGCGCATTGGCGTAGCCGAGGCTGGCCGGTGTGGCATGTGCGGCACGACTCGACGGAGCCTGGGTCGCATTATCGGCCGGGTCAGGCGGGACACGAATTCAAGGCGTCCAACGTGCCGTTGCCCGACGAACCGGTGATTGCGAAACGCACGAATAACGCGTTCATCGACACGGGACTCGAGGACCGCCTGCGCGCCGCCGGCCACACGACGCTGGTCGTGGCGGGTGTCATCACCAACAACTCGGTCGAGGCCACGGTGCGGATGGCCGGCAACCTCGGCTTCGATACGTATCTCGTGGCCGACGGCTGTTTCACTTTTGCACGGACCGACTGGCACGGAACGCCGCGCAGCGCCGACGACGTTCATGCGATGTCACTGGCCAATCTCGATCACGAGTACTGCACGGTCGTCACGACGGACGCGCTCTTGGGCAACGGGCAACCGCAATAGCCGCAACGTCGATCTGCTGCGCGGCGAGCGACAATCAGGTGGTACAGGAGGACTTGTGAGAAAAGACAGCGCGAGCACCCTGATTGGCGTCATTGCCGCGGCAGCAATTGCGATCGGCACTGCGACCTGTGCGAATGCGCAAACCAGTGGCGGCATGCCGAACGATGCTTCCGCGCAAAGCCAATCCATCGCGGCATCGCCGGCTCGCAACAGACCCGATAGCGAGCTCGCGCGCGACGTGCGGCGCGCCCTCGCACGCGCACCGAACCTGCATTCAACGTCGATTCACGTGCAGGCGCGCCGCGGTATCGTGACGCTGACCGGTTGGGTACCGCAGCGCGCTCAGGTGCAACGCGCGGGCAGTGTCGCGAGATCGGTGCGCGGAGTCAGACAGGTGAACAACCATCTGAATGTGCGCACGAGAGGTGCCAGCGGTCACTAGCGCAAAACGGATAAAAGAAAGTACTCAGCCCGACGCGAATGCGCCGGGCTGAGTACTTTCTATCGACCAATCAATCGATGCCTGCGAGTATTCGCCGCGGCGCTCCATTGTTGCGCAACGCCGCCACGACTCGCGCAATACCTCAACGCCACATACGATAGCTGTAGACCGGCGCGCGATACGCATACATGCGCGGCTGCGCCCAATAGACCGGCGGACGATAAACCTGATAAGCGACAGGCGCGACCGGTTGAACCACCGTTTCCACGACCTGCGGCATTTCTTCGTATTGCGCCTGCGGATAAACCGGCACGTACTGCACGGGCGGCTGAGGATAGTCCTGCCGCACGTATACCGGCTGGTTGTCGTAGGCCGGCTGCATCTGCGCGTAGGCCGGCGCCTGCTGGTATTGCATTGGCGGCGGCGCGTATTGCGGCTGCTGGTACACCTGCTGATATTGCTGTTGCGGCGGCGGTTGCGGCACCTGACGCTGCGCGTACTGGACCGGCCGCGGCTTCTGAGGCTGCGGCGGAATGCTCGTGTACTTCGAGTTATCGTCTTCGGGAACGCCCGGCGGCAGCGGCGGCACGTCGACCCGCGCGACGTCGGTCCTGGCGGGTTGCCGCTGACCGTGATTGTGCGAGTCGATCATGGCCTGGTAATCGGCCTGATCCTGCTTGCCGCGATTGATATAGCCATTGCGATACGCGCGGGCCACGTCCGACATCTTCGCATTCGGATCTTCTTTCATGCCGTCCGCATTGACCTTGTACTCGTTCGGACTGAGCGAGCCGGCCGGCACCTCGTCGTCGGACGCATAGGCCGCTTCGGGCCCGTCGGCCCACGCTGGATAACACTGCAGCGTTAGCACCGAAGCGACCGTCGTCACCCCGAGCCCCCAAAGCGTCCTTGTTCTCATGATCCACCTCGCGGCCGATTAAGAGTATTGAAAGCCGAAATTTTTACTTGCAGGCGTGGCTATTCGTCTGCGCGTGCAATTGTTATTTTCTAGCACATTCCTTTGACGTCGGCATTATTTTTTCTTTGCAAATGAGCGGTGTAGCGCACGAGTGACACGGCGGGTCCAAAGGCGAGTCAGGAGAAACCCTGAGAGTCAGAGTTGCCGAAATGGACCGTTTGGTACGGCGGCTCCGCACGCCGCCGCGGAGCGATTCTTTTCGCCCTGAATGACGTAGTAGCAACGCGGCCTTTTAGCGCGCCATGTCGTATCAAGCGCCACGCGACAACTCGGCTTTCCCTATTGCGCGCACTCCCGTTCTCTGCTCGCGCGAAAGTCAAACAATTCGCATAAAGGAGGGTCCGCAATTCAGGTTGAATACCTTCCGAAAGATTCGCGGATTACGATTCACTTTATCTTTGCACGCGGCGTTCGCTTTGCTGAATACGGACATTTCCGTCCTGTCCCGGAGGCAGCCCATGAAAGACACCGCCACGCCACCCGCCGCGGATCGGGTTCCACTGACCGCCGCGCCTGCATCGAGCGCCGGTGACGACGGCTCGCTGCCGCATCTGCGCGAGATTGCGTCGTTCGGGCACCAGGTGACCGGCGTCGCCGTCGCCGCGGACGGACGCATCTTCGTCAACTTCCCGCGCTGGACAGAAGACGCGCCGATCTCCGTCGGCGTACTCACGCCCGATGGCGACGTCCGTCCTTATCCCGACGATCGATGGAACGGCTGGCGCAATGCCAGGCGTGACGAGTTGAACCCGCAGGATCGCTGGGTCTGCGTGCAGGCGATGCTGTGCGATTGCCAAAACAACCTGTGGGTACTCGACCCCGGCGCGCCGGCCCAGGCCTTCGTCGTGCCGGGTGCCCCTAAACTGGTCCGCATCGATCTTGCGACGGATAGCGTCGTCGGCTGCATTGCGTTCACGCTCGACATCGCGCCTCAGGGCAGCTATCTGAACGACGTGCGCATCAGTCCGGACGGCCGTTTCGCCTACATCACGGACTCTGGAACACGCGGCGCGATCGTGGTGGTCGATCTCGGCACCGGTCAAGCGCGCCGCGTGCTCGACGGGCATCCGTCGACGCAAACGGATCCGGGCGTCACGGTCCATGCTGGCGGCGCACCATTGCGGCGTCCCGATGGACGCGGCGTCGAATTGGCGGCCGACGGCATCGCGCTCACTCGCGATGGACTGTATCTGTACTGGCAGGCGGTGAAGGGCAAAACGCTTTACCGCGTGCCCACCGAAGCGCTTCGCGATACCACGCTCGCGACCGATGAAGTCGGCAACCGCGTCGAGAAAGTGCTCGAGCATCGCCCCGCCGACGGGCTGCACATCGACCGGACGGGACGCCTGCTGATTACCGCGGTCGAAGAACATGCGGTGAAGGTATGGGACGGCGCGACATTGACGACCTTGCTGCACGAGCCCGGCCTGCGATGGCCGGATACGTTCGCGGAAGGGCCGGACGGCACGATCTACCTGACCGATTCACGCATTCCCGAGATGAACTGGTTCAAGCCGGGCCATCCCGACGCGCTGTCTTCGAGGTTGCTGATCATTGCCGACGCCGCGCCGTCAGCGGCGCCGAACACCAAACCGGGCACGCCGCCCGGCTCGCAAAGCGAAGCGGTTCGGAACCGCTCATCCGACTGACGCCACACCGCGGCCGCCGACGGTCCGCGCTGCCCGGCGCGCCGAGGCCGGCCGGGAACGCGCCATGCTGGTGGAGGACAAGAGCTGGCGCGCGCCAGCGCGTCTGCCGTACATGCACGCGCCAAACGGCGCCAGGGGTCGAGTGATGATCGGCGAAACCTCATTCGCAACGCGCTGCCCGCCTGAAAACGGACAGCCGACGGAGAACGTCGCATGACGATCGGCTGTCCCGAGTGCGGCGCGCTCGAAGACATCCCGCCGCTCACCGCACATACCTACGCGCGTTGCCGCGCCTGTCACTTTCCGCTCGAGCGGCGTAGCGGCCGAAGCCAGACCGCGGCGCTCGCCTGCGCGGCCGCGACCTTCGTATTGCTGTTTCCGGCCAACCTCGCGCCCCTGATGTATGTCCATATGCTCGGCGTCGAACGCTCATCACTGCTGTCGTCGGGCATCGTGGAGATGTGGAACGATGGCTGGTTCATTCTCGCGGTACTGCTCGGCACCTTCGGTATCGTGCTGCCATTCATCCGCTTTGGCGGCCTCGTGATCGTCCTCGTCGCGCTGCGGCTCGGCCGGCGTACCAGAGGAATCGGTGCGCTGTTTCGCTGGACCACCTCGCTCGATATCTGGACCATGCCCGATGTCTATCTGGTCGGCTGCTTCGTCGGTTACGCGCGCGTGACGCAGAATCTGACCGGCACGATCGCCCCCGGCGGCTACTGCTTCATCGCCGCGGCGCTGCTGTCGATGCTCACGCGCGCGTCGCTCGACCGGAGAACGGTGTGGCGCGCGATCGCCGCGGAAAACGAGTTGCCGGAACATGAAGCGCCGCTGTCCTGCACGGTTTGCGATCTGGTCGTGCCGATGTCGCAGGAGGGGCGCCCCTGCCCTCGCTGCGCACTGACGTTGCGCGCTCGCAAAACCGACGCCGTCGTGCGCGCGGCTGCGCTGTCGCTCGCCGCGCTCGTTCTGACGATCCCGGCCAACTTCTTTCCGATGACCACTTCGATGCAACTCGGGCGGACCCACTCAACCCGGATCATCGACGGCGTCTACCAGCTGTTTCACGCTGGCCTGTGGCCGCTCGGCATTCTGATCATCTGTACGAGCATCGTCATTCCGGTGGCGAAGATTCTCGGCATGGCATGGTTCGTCGTCTCCGTTCGGCGCCGTTCGCGCCGGCATCTGCGGGTCAAGGCGCATCTGTACCGCCTGATCGACGAACTCGGCCGATGGTCGTACGTCGACGTGTTCACGATCGCCGCGTTCGTGCCGCTGATCCGGTTCGACGGCATCGCCGCGGCCAGACCCGCCATCGGCGCCACCGCGTTCGCGCTGGTCGTGTTGCTGACGATGGCCGCTTCGCGCGCCTTCGACCCGCGCCTGATGTGGGACGTCCACCCGCGGAGCAAGCGATGAGCGGCACGCGTCCCCGTCGTTCGCAGGCCCAGGTGCGGCGCAGCGCGTGGCCCGGCTGGATCTGGGCGGTGCCGGTCGCAGCCTTCGCGATGGCCGGATGGCTCGGCGTTCGCGCGTTGATGCATCAGGGCGAGACGGTCACGGTAACCTTCGACAACGCGTACGGCATGAAGCCCGACGACACGATCGTCACGCTGCGCGGCGTGAAGGTCGGCGCCGTCTCGGAGATTACGCTCGCGCCCGATGGCCAACACGTGAAAGCCGAGCTCAAGATAGATCGCGCCGAAAAAAAGTATCTGCGCAGCGAGACCAGGTTTTTCCTGCGCGGCGCCCACGTTGATCTCAACGATCCGGCGTCGATCAAGGCAGTGCTGTCCGGCCCCGAGATCGTGATGGAGCCCGGGCCCGGCGAGCCGGCATCGCGTTTCGACGGTGTCGATCGCCGCCCCGCGCTCGCGCCGGGGCACGGCCCGGTCGTCACCTATCTGGTGCGCTTCGACGGTGCGGTCGGCGACCTGAAGAGTGGTGCCGATGTGCAATTGCGCGGTTTCGACGTGGGCACCGTCACCAGCGTGCGCCTGAACTACGACGCACGCACGGGCGCGCTGAGCACCCCGGTGCAGATCGCGCTGAACCCGTCGCAGCTTGGCATCGTCGGCGCGCCGCCACCGGCCAACGGGGACTGGCGCCCGCTCGTCGATGCCATGCTCACCCGCCTCGTCGCCACAGGCTTGCGCGCGCGGTTGTCGCAAGATCCGCCGCTCGTCGGCGCGGACAAGATCAACCTCGACTTCGTGCAAGGCGCGCCGGTGGCGACGCTCGCCAGCGAGGACGGCCTGCCCGTCATTCCGAGTGTCGTCGCCGCGAATCTCGACACGACGATGGCCAAGGCCAACGAGGTGATCCAGAAAATCGACGATCTTCCGATCCGGCAAACCGGCGAACAGGTCCGCAGTATCGCGGCGCATATCGACGCGCTCAGTTCCTCGCCTCAGATCAAGGACAGCCTGACGCACATCGACCACTCGGTCGCGCAGATCGATCACACGTTGCAGCAGGTCTCGCCACAGATCGGTCCGCTCGTCGCGCAATTGCGCGACACCGCGAACGCGGCCGATCGCACCGTTGCCGCGGCGAACCGTACGCTAGGCGGCGACGCGTCGAGCCAGAACGACCTGCCTGCCGCCATGCAGGAGCTGACCGACACCGCACGCTCGATTCGGGCACTGGCCGACTATCTCGACCGCCATCCGGAGGCGCTGATCCGTGGCAGGCAGCAGGAGGCTCAATGATGACGAGGTCCACGTTCCCCGTCGGACGCGCCGTCGCGGCATCGCTCGCGACGAGCGTCAGGACGGCTGCGTTTGTCGTAACCGTCGCGGCGATGACGCTCGCCGGATGCGGACACAGCATACCGACACGCTATGTGACGTTGAACCCGATGCCCGCCGACGCGCCGCCCGCCACGGCGCCGATCCCACCGATTCAACTGACCGCCGTGCATATTCCCGCGGTGCTCGATCGGCTCGAAGTCGTCACGCTGGCTTCGCAGAACCGGCTGACGATCGACGATAGCGACCGGTGGGGCGCACCGCTCGCTCAGATGATGCGCAAAACGCTTGCCCAGGACTTGCTCACGCGGCTGCCCGCCGGATCGTTCGTCGTTCCGGATGCACCCGCGCCGCCCGGCACGCGCAGGCTGGTCGTCACCGTGCTGAATGCCACGGCCGACGAGAGCGGCACGCTGACGCTGCAAGCGGAGTGGACGCTGCTGGCCGGGCACTCGGATCAGGCGCCGCTGCGGCAGCAGGTGAGGCTCGACTCCGCGATCGATGGACACGATGCGCTCGCGCAGGCGGCCGCGTTGAGCCGCGTTCTCGGCGAACTGGCCGACCGGATCGCGGCGTCGGTCCTCGCGCACTGACCGACGGCGTCGAGTTCGCTGCCGCGCCGATCACGCAGTACCGTTATCGCCTTTCCTTGCGGAAAGCCGGTTGAAACGCTGCTCGACCACGCGTGTTCCCGATTGCGTGCCTTCCGATTCTTCACTTGGCCGAAAGCCGAATGACTCGTACAGATGACGCGCCGCGTCGAGCCGCAGGATGGTCGCCAGATCTTTGGCGCTGATGCCCGGCGACATGCCGATCTCGATCACCGCATGCACGGCCGATGGCGCCAGATCGCTGTCGGCGATGGTCGTGCGCATGAAACCGAGCTCGCGGACCAGCCGGCGGGAAAACTCGCGGAGTTCGAGTATCGCCGTGTCGCGGGGCTTGGCGGGGGCGTCAAATCGGATTGCCCAGCGGACAGCGCTGCCTTGATGCGCGCCTTGATGCGCGGCCTTTAAACGGCGTCGGGTACCTGACGAGTCTTCAGAAACGCTTCGAGCGTTTCGCCGCGCATGCTCGCGTACACGCCGAGATTGGTGATCTTCACCACACGCGCGAACTTCTCGAGCACGAAGAAAGACACCCCATAACGGATCAGACCGATCCAGTCGGTATTGTCGACCAGCGTGCGTTCTTCCGGCGTCAGGCCGGCCGCATCGTATGAGGCGGTGCGGTTTTCGAGCCACAGCGCGCGCGCCGACGCTTCGCGCATCTGCCAGAAAAAGCGGTTCAGGCGCATCGCCTTCATGCTCTGGCGGATATCGAACGGATACGTGCCGGTCAGTTCTTCGACGCCAACCAGTTGCGGATTCATTACGCCACCTCTTCTTCGTAGATCGTCACGGCCATCGCGGTGCTGGTCGCCAGGTAGTAGCTGCGATGCGGTTCGCGGACCTTCTGACCCAGCGCGCCGCGCATCGCGAGCCACATGATCGTCTCGACGCTTTCCGCGCCGCCGTGGCGCACGTAATCGACGTGCTTCATCGCGGCAAGACGCTCCGGATCGCTGACGATCAGGTCGAGGAACTCCATGTCCCATTCGGTGCTGTTGAAGCCGCTGCGTTCGCCATGCACCTGGTGCGACAGCCCGCCCGTGCCGACCACCACGACCTTCAGGTCCTGCTCGAACGATTCGATCGCGCGACGCAGTGCCTGGCCGAGCCGGTAGCAGCGATTCGCGGTGGGCAGCGGATACTGCAGCACGTTGACTTCGAGCGGCACCAGCGACAGCGGCCAGCCGCCCTGATGCGGCAGCATCAGCGACAGCGGCGAATTGACGCCGTGATCGAGCGGGCGGTCCTGGAAGACGGTCAGATCGAATTCGTCGGCGACCAGTTGCTCGACGATATGGATCGCGAGATCCGGATGACCGGCGATGTCGGGCAGCGGACGCTTGCCGGCGCCTTCATCGGCGAATTCGTGGTTGGGCGACACGCCAAGCGCGAACGTGGGATAGCAGTCGAAGAAGAAGCTGTTCGCGTGGTCGTTGTAGAACATCACCATCACGTCGGGCTTCTGCTCGGCCAGCCACTGCGCCACCGGTTCATAACCCTTGAACATCGGCGCCCATGCCGGTTCGTTCTGCTTGCCCTTGTCATACGCCAACCCGATCGCGGGTACATGGGACGTGCCGATACCACCAATGATTCTTGCCATATTCGTTCTCTTCCGTCACTTCGCGCTGCTGCCAATCGGATAGGTCGCCAGGTTTACCGCGCTAGTCACCACGACCGTCTTGGGATACAAAGATAGAAATTGTGTCGCGATACGGGAAGCACGGGTATACCTCAGGCAGCGCCGGGTTGACGAGTAAAAGCCCGGCATTTGCGCGGCCGGAGCGCGGATGAAGCGCACCCCGACCCACGCCGCGCAGGGCCCCCTCGGTATCCCAAGCCCGTGAGGCAAGCCTTCCGCGACGCCGTGGCATCTCGTCACGCGATAAATAAAACAGATGGCCCGGAAAACAACTCGCAACGCACATTTTTAAGGCTTGGAGCGGTGCTGCACGCGTGGCTATACTGCGCTGCTTCCGACGAGCGACGAAACGATGAACGAGACCACCCAGCAAGCGATTGTGCAGACCTTACGCGAGAAGATCCTGTCGGGCGAACTGTCGCCGGGGCAGCGGCTCGTCGAAGCGCAGCTTGCGCAATGGTCGCCGAAAACGACGTGCGCTACGCGCAGATGAACGGCCGCTTTCATGCGCTGATCGTCGACGCGGCGCAGAACCAGGCGGTCACGGCCGCGCTCAGTCTGAACGACAAGGTGCCGTTCGTGTCGCCGTTCACGATCGCGTTCGACGAATCCGCGCGCGAGCGTCAATTCATGATGCTGATGTACGCGCATCGCCAGCATCACGCGATCGTCGACGCGCTGAAAAAAGGCGAAGGCGCGCGCGTCGATGCGTTGATGAAGGAGCACACGCATATCTCGAAGGAAAGTCTGAATCTGTCGCTGCCGTCGTTGCATCTGATCGCGGGCGCGGCATGAGCAACGACACGCTTTCCGCCGCCACCAGCCAGGCGAGCGCCAAAGCGCCGCTGTCGGTCAGCAGCAAGGACCTGCTCAATCTCGCGCAACTGCGCGCATTCCGGCTCGTCGCCGAGATGGGCAGCGCGACGCGCGCGGCGGCCGCGTTGTTTCGCGCGCAGTCGGCGGTCACGCGCTCCGTGCAGGAGCTCGAGTCGGCGCTCGGCGAACCGCTGTTCGATCGCGGTCCTTCGGGCATGCTGCCCACTCCGGTCGGCCGCGCGGTGCTGCATCGCTGCGAGCGGATCTTCGCTGAACTCGAAGAACTCGCCCGATGGTGCACCGCGCGACAGACGCGCCGCCGGCCCGTCGCGGAAGGCGCATTGCCCGCGTATCTGCTCAACACGCGGCGGTTGCAACTATTCGCGGCGCTCGCGCGGCATCGGCATATGCCGAGCGCGGCAAAAACCTTCGGCATCAGCCAGCCCGCGGTGAGTACCGCGATCCGGGTACTCGAAAGCGGCTCGGGACTGAGTCTGTTTCACCGCAGCCCGCGCGGCATTCTGCTGACGGCCGAGGGCGAGACGTTCCTGCTTCACGTACGCCGCGCGCTGAACGAACTGCGCCACGTCCCCGACGATATCGCCGCATTGCACGGCAAGATTCAGGGCTCGGTGACAGTCGGCGCGTTGCCGCTCGGGCGCACGCTGATCCTGCCGAAGGCGATCGCGCGAATGACCTCGGAGAATCCGGGCGTGCGCGTGGTCACCGACGAAAGCGCCTACGAGACGCTCGTGGCCGGTCTGCGCGCGGGCGACATCGATTTCATTCTCGGCGCGCTGCGCGACAACGACGCGACGAGCGGCCTGAAAAACGAGCGGCTGATGTCGGAAGACATGGTGGTGCTGGTGCGCCGCGGTCATCCGCTGACTCACGCGCACGATCTGACCATCATGGGTCTGCGCGACGCGCAGTGGATTCTGCCGCGCAGCAACGCGCCGGCGCGTGCGCTGTTCGAAACGCAATTCAAGCGGATGAAGGTGAAGCCGCCTCTGCCGACCGTCGAGACCGCCGACCTCGCGGTGATTCGCGGCCTGCTGCTCGGTACCGACATGGCGGCGGCCTTGTCGGCGCAGCAGCTGCATCACGAGATTCAGTCCGGGCAACTGGTGGTGCTCGATGTACCGCTGCACAACACGCGGCGCGAGATCGGCCTGACGATGCGCGCGGCGGGCACGCCGTCACCGGCCGCGCGCGCATTGATCGACGCGATCCGGCTGTCGGTCGTCGATGTGACGCGCACCGTCAGTATCGGCGCGAACTGAGCACTTCCATTGATTAGGGGCGACACACAGTTGATGTCGAGTGTGATTTCCCAGATGTACGCGAGGCTTCTTGCGTTGCGCCTGGTTCGTGCGTTCAGTGGCATTGGAAAAGGACTTCGTCATAAACCTGTGAAGACGCGCACCGCATTGGACCGCCGCGCAAGGAACCGTGCCAGTTCCGGCACGAACCGCATGCGGAAATAGCATAGCGAATGACGCGTTAATGAAGCATCGTCGCATCACCTGCGGCGACAATTCTCCGACAATAGAAGAGCGCGCACCTCACCACGCGGCGCCTCGACGACACCCGGAGAAAACGTAATGAACAAACGCCAGTTCCTGACCAGCGCCGCGGCACTGGGCGCGGCGATCGCGCCCGCATTCGGCGCGAAGCGTGAGCACGCCGAATGCGGGCCGTCTCCGGTCGTCCTGACGATCTCCGGCGCGATCAGGCACAGCAATCGCGGCGCGCTCAATCCCGCTTTCGATCAACTGCTGGCGAAGCACCAGGTAAAGTTTTCGCAAGCGTACGGCGTCGATCTGCCGTGGCTCGCCAGCATGAAGACCGTGACGATCCATCCGACGATCGAATACGATGCGCACATGCATACGTTTAGCGGCCCGCTGCTCACCGACGTGCTCGCAAACGTCGGCGCGCCCGACGCGGGCAGCACGCAAATCGTCATGCATGCGGTCGATGGCTACGCGGTGTTGACGACGCTCGACAAGGTGCGCGAGTATCACTTCATCGTCGCGACACAAATGGACGGCAAGCCGCTGACGCTCGGCGGCGTGGGGCCGTTATGGGCGATCTACGACGCCGATCAGATTCCCGAACTCGCGGCCAAGCCACTGAAGGACCGCTTCGAATTGTCGCCGTGGGGCCTGTATCACATGCAGCTCACAGAGGCGTCATAGCGCGCCGCCGAATCGCTCGACGCACGCCTGCCGCACGCGCTCGACCGAGCTCGCCCAGTCCTCGCCCGGCGCGCGCCGGAACAGGCGCAGCGTGTACCGGCGCATTGCGCGCTTCGTCCTCGCCCTGCCCCTTCTGCAAGCTCACGAAGCTCAGGCCGTCATTGCGAATGAAAGGATCGCGCGGTGATGCTAGAATCGCGCCCGTCTTTTCTTCGACGATCATGACTCGACACTCGCGCAACCACCTGACCGCATGGCTTGGCCTCGTCGCCATGTGGCTCGTCGTGTTCGCGCCGCTCGTGAGTCAGTTGCTCGAATCGGGCCGCGCCCACGAGCCGATTGCCGCGCTATGTTCGGCGCTTCACCCGGCTGGTGCAAGCAATGTGAGCGATGCGAGCGTCGTCGCTCAAACCAGCCCCGCGCCCGTGCATCTGGGCCACGACGATGCATTCGGCGCCTGCGGCTACTGTCATCTGCTCGAACATCACGTCGCGATGCCGACGCTCGCCGCCGTCGAGCCGCCGGCCGCGCTGCCGCTGGCCGGCACCGCGCCGCCCACGCTGTCCACCCACTTCACCCCGCTTGGCGCCTTCCCGTCGGGACGTCCGCGCGCCCCACCTGCCGTTTCCTGATCGCTACCGGTTCTGATCGCGCCTTCGTCGCCTACATCGACGAGGCCTGCGATCGCCTGTTCAATGCATCGAGGAAACGCTCATGTTCAACTTCGCGCTGCGAAGGCTCTCTTATTGCGTCCGCCGTGACGCTGTCTTTTCCGCTCATCGCGCGGTTCGTCGTTCCGTTCTTTGGCCCGCGCTCATGCCTGCCTTCGTGCCGGCTTTCGTCGCAACACCCACGCATGCCGCCGACGCAAACACCGACGCGACGCTGCCCGCCGTCAGCGTCAGTGCGAGCGCAAGCGCGAGCGCCGCACCGCGCGCCGTCGACCCGAACCTGCCCGCCTCCGTCGAAACCGTGACGCGCGATCAGTTCGCGAACTGGAACGTCGTCAACACCGAGGACGTGCTCAAGTACATGCCGAACCTGGCGGTACGCAAGCGCTTTATCGGCGATCTGAATTCGATCATCGCGGTGCGCGGCACCGGCAATACGCAGAGCGCGCGCGGCCTCGTCTATGCGGACGGTTTGCTGCTGAGCAACCTGCTTGGCAATAGCTATTCGTTTCCGCCGCGCTGGTCGATGGTGTATCCCGACGAAATCCAGCAGGTCGACGTAATCTACGGGCCGTTTTCCGCGCTGTATCCGGGCAATTCGCTCGGCGCGACCGTGCTGATCAGCACGCGCATGCCAAAGCAGTTCGAGGCCAACGCCGACGTGAAGGCATTCACGCAGCACTTCAGCCTGTTCGGCGTGAACCAGAGCTTCAACGGCAGCGAAGCGAGCGCGTCGATCGGCGATAGCATCGGCAAGTTCTCGTACCGGCTCGGCGTCAATCATCTCGAGAACACGAGTCAGCCGCTGCAATTCGCAACACTCGCTAAATCGACCACGCCCGCCAAGGCCGGCGACACGCCCGTCACCGGCGCCTATTTCTACAACAACCAGACCAATGCGCCGACGGCCGTGCTCGGTGTGAACGGCGAAGGCATCGAGCACACGGTGCAGGACCAGTTCAAGCTGAAGATGCAGTACGACTTCACGCCGACGCTGCAGGGCGGCTTCACGCTCGGCTACTGGCACCAGACGTACAACAGCGAAACATCGACGTTTCTGCGCGACGCGGCCGGCAACCCTGTGTACAGCGGCAACGTATCGATCAACGGTTACCACTACACGATTCCGGCGGCCGCGTTTGCGCCGGGTGTCGGGCACAGCGAGAACTGGCTCTACGGCGTGTCGCTGAAAACGCGCAACGCGACCGGCTGGAACGGCGAGGCGATCGCCTCGTATTACGACATCGGCAATGGCGTCGCACGCACCGCGAATGCCGGCGGCCCGGGCAATGGCCCCGGCACCGTGCTGTTCAACGACGGCACCGGCTGGAAGACGCTGGACCTGCGCGGCACCTATACGCCCGCGACGAACCAGCCAGGACTGGCCAATCACGCACTGAGCGTCGGCTACCACTTCGACAACTACTTCGTCGACAACCAGACCTACAACACGCTGAACTGGCGCGACGGCGACGCGACCTCGTTCGCCAACGCGTTCACCGGCAAGACGCAGACGCAAGCTCTTTATGCGCAGGACGCGTGGCGCTTTCTGCCGCGCTGGAAGCTCGTCTACGGCGCGCGCTATGAAGACTGGCAAGCCTACGATGGCGCACAGTCGCTGCCCGGCGCGACGATCGCGTACAGCGATGCCAGCCAGCGCCACCTTTCGCCGAAGGCGTCGTTATCGTTCGATGTCAGCGACGAGCTGACTTTGCGCGCGTCGATCGCTCGCGCGTATCGCTTTCCGACCGCGAGCGAACTGTTCCAGGGGCAAATCAACGGCTCCGCGATCGTCAACAACAATCCATATTTGCAGCCCGAAGACGATCTGTCGAAAGAGCTGAGCGCCGAATGGGCGCATTGGAATGGCGTGTTCCGCTTCTCGCTGTTTCAGGACGACGTGAAGAACACGATCTTCAGTCAGACCGACACCACCGTGATTCCGAACGTGACGAACTTCCAGAACATCGGCAAGGTTCGCTCGCGCGGCGTCGAAGCAAGCTATTCGGGCGAGGACGTGTTCGTGCGCGGGCTCGATCTGCTCGCGAGCGTCGCGTACACGCAGTCGAAGATCCTCGAGAACGCACGGAATCCGGCCTCGGTCGGCAAGTACTTCTACCGCATTCCGCTGTGGCGCGCGAATCTTGCCGCGACGTATCACTTCGACGCGCGCGCGGCGCTGACGCTCGCTGCGCGTTACTCGGGTCGTCAATACAACACGCTGACGAATACCGACACGAACCCCAACGTGTTCGGCGGCACCAGCACCTACACGGTCGCCGACGCGAAGTTCACGTTCAAGCCGACGAAGCTCAGCGAACTCGGCATCGGCGTCGACAACCTGTTCGACGCACGCTACTTCGTCTACCACCCGTATCCGGGCCGCACGTTTTATGTCGAAGCGAAGCTGCATATCTAGGCCTGACGCAAGACGCGGCAAACCGCTTGTCGCACACGAACCATCGACCCATTTGCCCGACGAGGATTTCATGTCCACGACTCGAACCGCCGAACGCGTGCGCGCGCAGAACGGTACAACCGCCGCCGCGAGCGGCCCGACACATCCAGGCTATCGAACCCTGTGGCGCTGGCACTTTTACGCGGGCCTCTTCGTGATGCCTTTTCTACTCGTGCTCGCCATCACCGGCACGCTGTATTGCTTCCAGCCGCAGATCGAGCCGATGCTTTATCGACAGCAACTGGTCGTCGCACCACGAGCCGTGCCGAGGCTGGCCGACAACGCGCTGCTCGCGAAAGCGCGCGCGGCGATGCCGCCCGGCTCGATCGCGACGACCGCCGTGATCACGCGCGATCCGCAACGCAGCGCGGAATTCGTATTTCGTCTCGCGGACGGCACGCAGCAGAGCGTCTATCTGAATCCGTATAGCGGCGAGGTGCTGGGCACGCTGAGCGTCGAGCATCGCTTGATGCAGGTGGATCGCATGCTTCATCGCAAGCTGCTGCTCGGCAAGCCCGGCGAACTGCTGATGGAACTGGCCGCATGCTGGACGCTCGTGATGATCGGCACCGGCGTCGCACTATGGTGGCCGCGCGGCAAAACGACCACGCGCGCTGTGCTGCTGCCGCGCCTGGCGCTGAAAGGACGTCCGCTATGGAAAAGTCTTCACGCGGTGATCGGCATCTGGCTCGCCCTTGGCGCACTTGCGTTCGTATTGACGGGGCTGCCGTGGACCGGCTCGTGGGGCAAGCAGTTCAAGGCGTTCGCGACCGCGACGAAGCTTGGCGCTCCGCCGGGCGCGTGGGGCGGTTTGCCGTTGCGCTCCATCGTGCCGGGAACGCCCTCGGACCACCCGAACCACGCGAGCGCCACGCTCGCGCATGCCACGCGCGCCGACATGGACTCGATGCCCGGCATGGTCATGGACGACCTGCCGTTGCCGCTGACGCCGTGGGCCGCGGGCAACGCGAGCGTGCCCTCTTCCGCGGCCACCGACGCGGCGCAGCCTCTGTCGCTCGGCCATATCGTCGCGCTCGCCGCGTCGCTCGGTATCGCGGACGGCTACCGCATCGTGCTGCCGAACTCCGCAGCCGGCGTCTACACGCTCTCCTGGTTCCCCGCGAATCCCAAAGACGAACGCACGCTGTACGTCGACCAATACAGCGGCGCGATCCTGAAGGACATTCGCTACGGCGATTACGGCGCGATCGCGAAGGCCGTGTCGTACGGCACCTCGCTGCATATGGGTCGCTACTTCGGCGTCGCGAATCAGATACTGTGCGCGGCCATTTCGCTCGGCCTTGGCGCGCTCGCTGTGACCGGCTTCGTGATGTGGTGGAAACGTCGGCCGCAACGCTCGCTCGGCGCGCCGTCGCGCGAGCGCGCCGCGCCGCCGATGCGTGGCTGGAAAACCGGCCTCGCGCTTCTCGGCGTCGTTTTCCCGCTGATGGGCGCAACGCTCGTCGCGGTGTGGCTGCTCGACCGGCTGGTTTTCGGCCGTGACTCACCACCCGAACCGAACGGCGTCGCGTGAGATCAAGACGAGCCGGGGCGCACCGCTTGTGCCTCACGAGCGTTTACGATATATTTTGCTCGATTATGATCGATTCACGCCGAAACGGAGACGAGATCCATGCAGCGAACCCGGGAAGATGCAATCAACGGGCTACTGCCCGAGCAGCGCGAAGCACTGATTCTGGAGCGATTGCGCACGCTTGGTCGCGTGCTCGCGGCCGAGCTGGCCGCCGAGCTGCAGATCTCCGAGCACACCGTGCGCCGTCATCTGCGCGATCTCGCGGATCAGGGGCACTGCAAGCGCGTGTACGGCGGTGCGCTACTGATGTCGCCCGCCGACAAACCCGCGGCGCTGCGCATGCATGAGGCCGTCGATCGCAAGGCACGCCTTGCCGCGGCGGCCGTATCGATCGTTCGTCCGAAGCAGATCGTGCTGCTCGACGCAGGCACGACGAACGTCGCGATCGCGGCGGCGCTGCCCGACAACGCCGGCCTGAGCGTCGTCACGAATTCGCCCGAGGCCTGCGCGCGGCTGCTGAACCGCCCCGGTATCGACGTGATCCTGATCGGCGGCCGCATCGCCGGCGGCGCGGCGGGCTCGCTCGGCGCGACCGCGCTGCTGCAGATCCAGCAGATCCGCGCGGACCTCTGTTTTCTCGGCGCCTGCGCCTTCGACCCCGACGAAGGCGTCGCCGTATTCGACGCAGAGGACGCCGAACTGAAACGCGCGATGGTCAAAGCGAGCAGCCAGATCGCCATCGCACTGACTTCGGAAAAGCTCATGACAGCGGCGCCGTTCGCGGTAGCGCCTGTTTCGGCCGTCGATTATCTGTTCGTCGAAGCGGACGTGCCGCACGCGCGTGTCGCGAGCCTCCAGGCCGTCTGCGATAACGTGATGGCGGCACGCCCATGAGCTCACTCGTCAGGGAACGCATCGCGACGCTCGCCGTCTTTCTCGCCAACGGTTTCGGCATCGGCGCATGGGCGGTCGAGGTGCCGCGCATCAAGGAAAGCCTGGCGCTCAGCGACACCTCGCTCGGCATCGCGCTGCGTCGGCGTCATGGGCGGGCTGTTCGCGCCCGATCTGTTCATCGCGGCCCTGATCATTTTCGCCGCGTCGTTTGCGTTGCGCGATATCGGTCCGCGCGCGGCCGCCGCGTCGAGCGGCTTCGCATGGCCCGACAGCAGCGTGATGAAACTGGCGCTGCTCGCGTTCATGTGCATGCTCGTCGAAGGCGCGGTGGCCGACTGGAGCGCGGTGTACCTGCGCTCCACATTGAACCAGGAAGCGAGCGTCGCCGCGATCGGCTACTCCGCGTTCGCGTTTTCGATGGCGGCCTGCCGGATCGCCGGCGACGCATCGGTGCGGCGCTTCGGTTCGAGCAAGGTCGTCGCGCTCGGCGGTCTGATCGCGCTCGCCGGACTCGCGCTCGTGCTGAGCCTGCCGACGGTGCTGAGCGCGTGCGTCGGCTTCGCGATGGTCGGCATCGGTCTCGCGAATATCGTTCCGGTGATTTTCAGCGCGGCGGGTCGCTCGAGCGCGACGCCGGCGATCGGCGTGTCGATGGCGGCCACGTTCGGCTATGCGGGCTTCTGGTCGGGCCGCCGCTGATTGGTTTCGGTGCCGGCGTGCTCGGCCTGCGCGCGGCGCTGGGCGTGCTCGTGATGGCCACGCTGATCGTGTCGCTGCTGGGCGGCAAGGCGGTGCGCGCCGCGCAACCCGCGTAGCCAGCGTTATTTCGCTTTCTTGTCGAGCACGGCAAGCGGCTTGCGAACGGGTAACGCATCGCGTGCCGCATGCTGACCCAATGGCCAGCTGAACGCGCCGAGCAGCGAGCTCGGCTGCGTACCATCGTCGAGACCGGTGGCGGGCCACTCGTGTTTCGCGGGCACCCAACGCGTGCCGAACACGTGATCCCACATCGGCAATAGCTGCGTGAAGTTGTGATTGAGATGCTCGGCGCGAATCGAGTGATGCAGCCGGTGATACTGCGGATTGTTGACCCACGTGACGTAGCGGCCAAGGTCCATGCGCAGATTCAGATGCGCGAAATAGTTGCCGAACATGAACACGATCGAGGTCGCACCGACGATCCACGGCTCGACCTTGAACAGTACGCCGACGAGCGGATAAAGCAGGCAGCCCTTGAGCAGCACTTCTATCCAATGATGCCGCAACGTGATCGTCACGTTGAAATCCACCGCGCTATGGTGCAGCGAATGCAGCTTCCACAGGATGGGCCATGTGTGCTGCAAGCGATGAAACGCGTATTCGAGGAAATCGATCGTCAGCAGCACGATCACGAACGAAGCGAGCGCGCCCCACCCGCGCGACACCAGCACCACCATCCCGCCGCCGAGTGCATTGACGATCGCGACGCTCGCGGCCGCCGTCAGCGGCTTCGTGGCTTCCGCCAACGCCAGATACAGACCCGCATACGCCATGTTCAGACGCTGCCCCGCGCGCGATTGCAGCAATGCGGCCGGCCAGCGACGCTCGAGCAACGCACCGACGCCCATCATGACCAGCACGAGCGCGTAGGCTTGCAGCCACAGGCTCGCGTGGTGCAGCAATGCGGGAAACGGGCTCGACGCTAACATGGAATTCCCTGATGCGGCGGTCGTTAGCATGATCTTCGCAGCCCGCCGGCCCGCGCGCAAGCGCCCTTTAGCGGGGCCCGCCGCGAATTCGGCTTCACCCGCGAGCACAAAAAAAAATGGCGGGGTCATCGCTTCACGCCGTCACGATCGCGAGCGGACGTTAGATGCAGCCGTAACGTCCGCTCGCGTCGTCGTTGTTTGTCGACATCCGTTTGCAATTGGCCCCGCCCCACCTCGCAAGTTGCGCCACGCTCCCCGAGCGCGAATCGCGAAGATTTTTGCTGCCGTCGGCATTTGTTCACTGCGTGAAATCCCGGCTGCAACATGTGTAGTTCTTGTGCATTCGTCATTGCAATGGCTATGCCATGCTGGAATGAAGGCTTGCTACGTATGGAGAAATGCCTGCCGGGGCACTTCGAAGCGGGCCTGATCGCACGCAATGCATCGGAAATGAGACGCCGCGGGAATGCCCCGACGCCTTCGTGCTGGCTCGTACACGTCGTTCGACGCGCGCGGGAATACCCGAACGCGCATTGACGGATCAAGGTTTGCGACCCGTACCAGTCAACATGCCGACACGTCATGCGACGAAAGCGCGCCTGAATCATGCGGACCGGCGTGTCGCAAAGTTGAGACGGCAAGCGGCTTACAGCAGCGCGGTCAATTGCGCGACACGCGACTCGAACTGCCGTAATTCATCGCCGGCAAGCGACCTCTTCCGCGGCAGGTCGACCTTGAGCGGATCCTGCGGCACATCGTTCACGTGGACCTCGAAATGCAGATGCGGTCCGGTTGCCCAACCGGTCTTGCCGACATAGCCGATCACCTGATCGCGCATTACGCGGCTGCCGGAGCGCAGTCCTTTCGCGAAGCGCGACAGATGCGCGAACGTCGTAGAAAACGGTGCCGGGTTCTGAATGACGACCACGTTGCCATAACCGGTCTGACGGCCGATAAAGCGGATTACGCCGCGCGCGGTGGCACGCACGGGTGTGCCAACCGGCGCGGCAAGGTCGACACCGTCATGACTTTGCCAACGACGCAGCACCGGATCGAAGCGGCGCAACGAGAAAGCCGACGACACGCGCGTGAAGTCGAGCGGATAGCGCTCGAACGCAGGCCCTCGGCTGACGCCGTCTTTCGAGTAGTAGACCGGTTGGCCGTGAAGATTTTTCTGAAGGAACACGTCGTGCGCGGTCGAGCCTCGCATGATGCGCACCGCGAGCGGTTCGCGCGATGCGTCTTTGCTGTTGTCGCTACCGGTGTCGAATACGGCGCGCACGCGGTCGCCAGGTTGCAGATCGCGCGACAGATCGAGCTCGTCGTGAAACGCGCGCGACAGAATGGCTGTGGTGCCCGCATCGACGCCGATGCTCTGCGCGGCCGCCGCGAATGTACGCTCGACCGGCGCTTCCCTCACGGTGTACGCGGGAGCTTGCGCAGCGGGCACGACCGGTGCGGGTGCCGACGCCGGTATCGGCACGCGGGCAACGGCCCGCGTCGAGTCCTTGCTCAGGAGCGAGACGTCGGGGTCGCCGTTGCGCGACCGGGTTACGACAACGAAGCAAGCATGTTCGACAGCCGTCGGACATGGGCCTTGAACGCGTCGCTCGTTTCGCGGTTCGTGGTGGGATTCAGATGCGAGCTTTCGGCGAGTTGCGCCTGCTCGTGAAAGTCGTTGGCGATCCTGCGCCTGATATCGTCGGGCAGCGACCGCACGATGGAGACCAGCAAAGCCTCTTCGGCGTGCAGCATGCCGAGAATCGAATGTGTGTCCATACGGGAACCTCCGTGGGGAACATCGTCGGTGCCGGCCGGCAGTGGCGCCGGCGCTCCTCATCTTACCCCGTTGGTTCCGCGTCGTTGGTCGTGCGCGTCACTCTGCGATCGAATAGCGCGACGGACGAGCACGCGGCTGCTCCGCCTCACGCTCGACGCGCGGACTCGCGCCGCGGATGAACAGGACCGCGCAAAACGCGACCATGGCCCAGATGCAAAGAATGACGGTCAAAGCGCTCATGTCAGTTTCCGGAACTGCGGGTTAATACGGTGATGCTGCTGCGTAGGCTGTCAATGCAGCGTGGACCGCTCGGGCGCACCGAACAGCAGTTCATCGATCAGGGCGGTCGTGAACGTCAGCTGCGTTTCGAGCGATTGGCGCGCGGCTTGCGCGCCGGCTTCGTCGCTCCGGGCGACGGCCGCGTGTGCCTGCGTGGCGAGCCGCACGATGGCTTCGGAACCGCGTTGCAGTTCGCGCATCGCGCGGTCGTCCGGACCCGGCGTCGGCTGATCCCGTTCCGAGGTGGTGAGTTCCGGCAGGTCGGCGTCGAACCGGCGGGGTTTGTTGTGACGGGAAGACATCCGGGGCTCCTGACGGAAAAGCGCGATATACGCGACGGGACGAACCCAGTGTGCGCCGCCCCCCGCGTTTCAATTCACCGAACAGAAGCCGAATCTGAAGCCAATCCGGGGGCTTCGGGAAAAACAAGGGTTTTTACCGAGCAATTAGCGCAGGTGGGCCGCAAATCCCGTCGCCGCGGCGTTGGAATTCGCGGCAGCGGCAGGAAAACCTCTACCTTGCCGGCGCGGAAAAGACTTTGAGCGGCCTCAAGCTGCCGGAACAACATCGATGCGCAATGCCTCGCCGCCAGCGGCAATCGCCAGCAGGTGATCGACGTTCGGATGCGCGCCCGGACGGTTGCGCGCGTCGGCCGTATGCTCGGCAAACAGCGCGAGGCCGTGTTCGGCCGCCTTCGCGTCGAGCGTGCCGAACGCGCCGCGCAGGTAGTTGTACACCGCGAGCGAGCCCTGCTTGCCAGGTTTGTTCTCGATGCTAGTGACCACGGTACCGCTGCCGTTGACCAGATCGATGCGTGCGATGCCGTCGATCGCCGGCATTCTGGCGAGATTTTCCTTGAAAACGTTGCTCGGCTCGATCATTGAAACCACTCCTTCCGTTCTAAAAAATGCATGGCGGGCCGTATCTTATCCGATGGGCGGCGAGCGGGCGAATTGGTGGCCACGACGGATCGGCACGCGCATCTGGTACCTGGTCTGGTATTCCTGGTAATTTTTCGCATCGCCCCTGGCCTCGACAGATCAAAGAAAAGCGAAGGAAGTCGGCATGGAGGCGAAAGCAATGCGTCGGCTCCACGACGAGTGAATACTTCGACATGCAGTCTTACCTCGACGCGTTCCCGCACTACACGCTGACCTGGTACAACAGCCAAGCGATACCGCGCATCCGTATAGCGCCGCGCTGATCACGGTGCGCGACGGCAAGCGCGTGATCAACCTGAACCTGAGCCCGGCGCCCGACTACAACTCGTACACGCCGTACTATCCGGCGCCGTTCTCGGACAATCTCGCGTACGGCACGTATTGACCTCGGCTATGCGCTGATGATTCCGCAGGTCACGTACAACCGCAAAACCTATATCCCGGTCACGTACTACAAAAATCTGAACGTGCAGGAAAACCAATGGTCAGGTGGTCGTCACGTTCGACACCGCGAAGTTCAGGCAAGCGGCCAGGAACGCGTTGTACACGACGGATCTCGATCTGCAGGTGCACACCGTGTTGACGTTCGCCAAGGGCTCGATCACGCGCACTGATACGCTGAACTCGGGCACGTTGACGGGCGGCGCCAGCCGTACGCTGACGTGGACGCTGAAGTACGCCGATCCGGCCTGATAGCGGCAGGCGCCTTCCTTCCTGTTTTCAGGCAGGAAGGCCTCGTTCGATGGTTGATACGGGTAGCAGCCATACCGGTAGCAGAAGTTGGACTTCGCGAGCCAAGTCGGCGAAGGCAAGCGGCCTCTCGATAGTGCGCGCGCGGCGTTGAATGCCGTTATGCAGCGGGTCAACCCGGCGTCAGCTGAAAAGCGTTGATCGAGAAGTCAGCGTGCGAGCAGCAGTTCGCCACGCCGAAAAAAAGCCCGCTTCCGCGGGCAACCCTTCTCTACGCGGCAGCGCCACGCGTGAACAGCATCACCCCTTCGTCGCGCCAAACGTCAGACCCGCGACGAAATGCTTCTGCATCGCAAAGAACATCATGACCGATGGCAGCGCCGCCAGAATCGATCCCGCCGAAACGAGATTCCACGCGGTCGTCCACTGCCCTTTCAGCGCGGCCACGCCGACCGTGATCGGCGCGGCGTCGTCGCCTTGCGTCAGACACAAGGCCCAGAAATAATCGTTCCACACGAACGTGAACACGAGGATCGCCAACGCCGCGAGCGCGGGACGAATCAGCGGCAGCACGATCCTGAAGAACACGGTCCACTCGTTCGCCCCTTCGATGCGCGCCGCCTCGACCAGCTCGAACGGCAACTGCTTGATGAAGTTGCGCAGAAACAGCGCGCAAAAGCCGGTCTGGAACGACACATGAAACAGAATCAGCGCGCTCACGGTATTGAACAGACCGAGTTGCAACGACAGATCCCGCACCGGAATCATCAGCACCTGGATCGGCACGAAGTTGCCCGCGACGAACGTCGCGAACAACGTCGAATTGCCGCGAAAGCGATAGATCGCCAAGGCAAAGCCCGCCATCGCCGCGAGTGCGATCGAACCCACTACGGAAGGAACCGTAATCAGCACGCTATTCCAGAAGTAATGCAGCATCGGCGACGTCGTCAATGCCTCGCGATAGTTATCGAACATCGCGAAGTGCTTCGGCCATCCCCAGTAGTTGCCCTCGCTCAGTTCTTCGGTCGAACGCACGGACGTGACCAGCACCGCGATCATCGGCAACAGCCAGATCACGAGTGCAATCGGCAACGTCAGTTTGTATGCGCGGCGCGTGGCCGGCTTCCATTTGTCGATCGGAATCGGAAACATCAGCGGCTCCTCATTGCTCGGCGCGCAGCATTCGCCGCAGGTGATAGACGATGTACACGAGCATGATGCCGAACAGCACCACCGCGATCGCCGCCGAATAGCCGATGCGGTAGTACTTGATCGCCTGGTCGTACATGAAATAGGCGAGCACCGTCGAGCTTTCGAACGGACCGCCGCCCGTCATCACCGAAATCAGATCGAAGCTGCGCAGCGCGCCGATGATCGTCACGACGATCGCCATGAACGTCGTAGGCCGCAACTGCGGCAGGATGACATGCCAGAGCATCGACCAACCCTGCGCGCCTTCCATTCGCGCAGCTTCGATCTGCTCGGCGTTCAACGTGGTCAAGCCGGTCAGATAAAGAATCATGCAGTACGCGGTTTGCGGCCACAGCGCCGCGAACACGATGCCGAGCGTCGCATAGCGCGGATCGCCGAGCACCGGCACGCCGTGGCCGAGCATCATTGCGAGCAGGCCAAAGGTCGGATCGTAGAACCATGAAAAGATCAGTCCGACCACGACCCCCGACAACACGAATGGCGCGAAAAACAGCGACTTGACGATGCGGATGCCCGCCACCGCCTGATTCAGATACAGCGCGACGGCGAGGCCCATCGGCGGTGCGAGCAAAAACAGCACGAGCCAGATCAGGTTGTTCTTGAGCGCCGTATAGAACGTGGGCGTATGGACCAGCTCGATGTAGTTCGCGAGGCCGATGAAGGTCGGCTCGGTCATCCCATCCCAGTTGAAGAAGCTAAGGCGGATCGTCGAGAGGATCGGCCACACCACGTACACGGCCACCATGAAGCAGGCCGGCGCGAGAAACAGGAACGCGGCGCGCCGCTGCCGCCGCGCGGTCGGCGTGGGACCGCGCCGGCGCGACGCGACCGACGCGCCGCCCAGCGCACCGCTCGACGCCGGCAAGCCCGGGCCGCCGGGTTCAACAGGACCGTCGACGCTATGACGGCTGACGGAATGCGACACGATCAATCTCCCGATCCAATCCGATGCATCGGACAGCGGCCTTGCGGCCGCCGCCGCTCACTTCTTGTAGATACGCTGACGCGTCTGCTCGAGCTGCGCGAGGATGTCGTCCAGTTTCGACGGATCGGAGACGAACTGCTGCATCCCCTTCATCCCTTCGTCGGCCATTTCCTTCGTCATGTCGCGATCGTAGAACTGCGCAATGCCGCCCTTCGTGTTCGACAGGATCTGGAAGCCGATCTTCGAAATCGGATCTTCAGGCTCCGGCGATTTGCTGTTCGCCGACAACGAGCCGAGTCCCTTTGCGAGTTGCGCACCGATCTGAGGCGTCTCGACGAACGCAAGGAACGTGTGCGCATCGGACTTGTTCTTCGCTTTCGACGGAATATGCAGCGATTCGACCGGTCCATCCTCGGCGGTCGGCACCTTGGAGTCGATGATCGGGAACTGGAAGTACCCCATTTGCGGCTTCACGTTGTCCGGGAAACCCGCCGCGATGAACGTCCCCATCAGCATCATGGCAGCCTTGCCCTGGAACAGGAACGGCTGCACCGCGTCGAGATCGTAGGACAGTGAATTGTTGATGAAGTAGCCGTCGTCGATCAGTTGCTTCCACGTCGTATAGACCTTCTTCACGCGCGGATCGGTGTACGGAATTTCGCCGGCCATCAGCTTCTGGTGAAACGCATTGCCGTTCAGGCGCAGATCGAGATAATCGAACCAGCCGGCCAGCGTCCAGGCATCGCGGCCCGCCACCGCGATCGGCGTAATGCCGGCGGCCTTCAGCTTTTTCGCGGCGTCGAGAAACTCGTCCCACGTTTTCGGCTCGCCCTTGATGCCGGCCTTCTCGAACAGGTCCTTGCGATAGAACATCCCCCACGAGTAGTACACGGTCGGCGCGGCATACTGCTTGCCCTTGTACGACGATGCTTCCTTCGTCGACGCATACATGTCGTTCCAGCCGTTCTTCTGCCAGTCGCCGGTCAGATCCTCGAACAGGCCACGCTGCGCGTAATACGCCATACGCTCGCCGTCGTGCCAGTTGACGATATCGGGCGCGACAGTCGAAAGCCAACCCGGCAACTGAACCTTGTAGGCTTCCTCATCGATGAACGATACCTTCACGTCGATCCCGGGATGCGCCTTCTTGAACTCGTCGACCACCTGCTGCCAAACCGCGCGCTGGCTCGCGCCCTTGTACGCGATGTTCAGCGCGAGCGTGGCCGCCTGCGCGGTGCCGACGACGACCGAGGTCCCCGCGGCAACCGCGGCCAGCGCGAGCGCCAACAGAATCTTGCGTGGTTTCAGTTTCATCCTGACTGTCTCCTTCATTCCATGGTTTTTACGTCGTTGTCGCTTCTATATCGAATGACTGCGTGGAATTGCCAAGGCCGGACTTCTATTGCGAGCGGTAGACCGCTACCCCTTGCGGCGCCACCTCCCGGGAGCCGATCACGAATGCGTCGTCGGAAATGTCGTCGAGCGCGTGGGTTCGATCGCCATAGTTGAACACATACGTCAGTCCGCCGCGACGGCTGATGCGCACGCTGTCGCCGAGTGCCTGCGTTTCGAGGCCCGCTTCCTGCGCGATGCGCGCGAACAGGCGCACGGTCAAGGCGTCGTCGAACAGGCTCGCGAAGTAGTGATACGCGCCGCTTCGCACGTACGCCGGATGATCGTCCGCGAAACGCGCGCGCACGTCGAATGAAGATGATGCATCGCTGTCGATGAAATCGCGCCAATGTCGCGCGAAGCCCTCGGCGGCACCGCCCTGCTGTTCCAGCACCACCGCTTCGGTCACGTTCGGCCGCATCGATTCGACGCGCCACACGCGCAGCGGCAGCACCGACGTCAATGCGCCCGGCGGCAGATTCGCCGGAATCCGCAGCTCGCGCGTCTTCGATCCGGTGCGTGGACCGAGCACGACCTGCGCGCCCGAGCGCGCGAGACGTTCGGCGAAATCGTCGGGCACGACCGGCAGCGGCGGCACGACGACGAGGCTATAACCATCGAACGATGCATCGGCCGGCACGACATCGACGTCGAGTCCAAGCGCGCGCAAAGCCGAGTAGTACTCGAACGCGAACCGCGGATAGTGAAAGTCCGCGCCCTGCGGATGAATCTCGAACAACCACTTCGCTTCATAGTCGTAGACGAGCGCGACTTTCGAGCGGATCGACGCATTGGCATCGGCGTTCGCGACGAGCACCGCGTGAATTTCGGACGCCACCCGCGATGCTTCATTGCCGCCGACGTCGAGCCGGTTATCGGGCGTATTGAGCCCCGCATGCATCTGCTCCTGCGCGAACGGCGCCTGACGCCAGCGGAAATACGACACGCAGCCCGCGCCGTGGGCGAACGCTTCCCAGCTCCACAGCCGCACCATGCCCGGCAGCGGCGCCGGATTCCATTGCGCCCAGTTCACCGGACCCGGCTGCTGCTCCATCACCCAGAACGGCAGCTTCGACATGCCGCGATAGACGTCGTGATTGAACGACGCGAAGTCCGGATGACCAGTGCGCAACCAGCGCGCCTTGATGTCCGGCGCGAACCACTGCTCTTCGAGCGCGCCGAGCGGATAGCTGTCCCACGTTGCGACGTCGAGATCGGCCGCGACCTTGTAGTGATCGAACTCGGTGAAGAGCTGCATGAAGTTGTGCGCGACGGGCCGCCCCGGCGAATGCGCGCGAATGATCTCGACCTGCATGCGGTTGTAGCGCGCCACTTCGTCGGATGCGAAGCGCCGGTAGTCGAGACGATGCGAAGGATGCGCCTCGGTCACGGTGCCGACCGGCGCGTCGATTTCGTCGAAGCCGCGGTACTCCATGCTCCAGAACACTGTGCCCCACGTCTCGTTCAACGCCTGGATCGTTCGATAACGCGCCTTCAGCCACTCGCGAAAGCGCGCGACCGCGGCCGGCGAATAGCTGACCACCGTGTGATGACAGCCAAACTCGTTATCGGTCTGCCAGAAAGCGACCGCCGGGTGCTTGCCGTAACGCTCGGCCACCGCCGTGCAAATACGACGCGACGCCTCGAAATACGCGGGCGACGAGAAGTCGTAATGACGCCGCGAGCCGAACGCGCGCGGACGTCCATCGGCGCCGATCGGCAGGATCTCCGGATGACGATCGATCAGCCACTTCGGCGGCGTCGCGGTCGGCGTACACATGACGACCTTCAGGCCAGCCGCGCCGAGCACGTCGACGGCACGATCGAGCCAGTCCCAGTCGTATTCGCCGGGAGTCGGCTCGATCCGGCTCCAGGCGAATTCCGCAATCCGCACCTGCTCGATGCCAAGCGCTTTCATCCGGCGCGCGTCGTCGTCCCACATCGACTCGGGCCAGTGCTCCGGGTAATAACAGACTCCAAGACGCATCCCTATGTCCCCAGTGTTTTTCAAGCGTAGTGTTCGACGGATTCGAGCGACGCGGCCGCGAAACCGTCCTCGGTAAACAGATGACAGGCCGTGCGCGACACCCGCAGGCTCGCGCGATCGCCTGGAGCGAGGCGCGTGTTGCCGGGCGCCTTGGCGATCAGAACGGCGCCGCCGGGTTGATCGAGGTGCACGTAGCTGTGTTCGCCAAGCTGCTCGACGAGCGATACGGTGCGCGCGAGCACGCCGTCTTGCGACGCGGCCGCATTGGTCGTGGCCGATGCATCGACGAACTGGAGATGCTCGGGACGCACGCCGAACGTGACCGGCTGCGCTGGCTGCAATCCGGCGCTGCTTACCGGCACACGCACGTTCTCGCCGGTGTGATCGAGCGTGACGAACACGCCCTGCGCATCGAGTGACGCCACCTTGCCCGGCAGGAAATTCATTCGCGGCGAGCCGATAAAGCCGGCCACGAAGCGGCTTTTCGGGCGGTGATACAGCTCGAGCGGCGCGCCGATTTGCGCGATGCTGCCGTAGCGCTCGGTGTCCTTGCCCGAATGCAGCAGCACGATCTTGTCGGCGAGCGTCATCGCTTCGATCTGATCGTGCGTCACGTAGACCACGCTCGCCTTCGCAAACTGCTTATGCAGACGCGCGATTTCGACGCGCGTTTGTCCGCGCAAGGTTGCATCGAGATTGGACAGCGGTTCGTCGAACAGAAACACGCCGGGCTCGCGAACGATCGCGCGGCCGATCGCGACGCGCTGCCGCTGCCCGCCCGACAGCGCCTTCGGCTTGCGCTCGAGCAGTGCCTCGAGTTGCAGGATGCGCGCGGCTTCACGCACCTTGCGCTCGATTTCATCCTTCGGGGTCTTCGCGAGTTTCAGGCCGAACGCCATGTTCTCGAACACGCTCATGTGCGGAAACAGCGCGTAGCTCTGGAACACCATCGCTACGCCACGCTGCGCGGCCGGCACGTCGTTGACGATCTTCCCGCCGATCGACAGGTCGCCGTCGGTCACATCCTCGAGTCCGGCGATCATGCGCAACAGCGTTGACTTGCCGCAACCCGACGGGCCGAGAAACACGCAGAACTCGTTTTCGCCGATGTCCAGATCGACGTTGCGAATCACCGGTGCACCGTCGCCATACGCCTTCTGCACGCCTCGTAACGAAATGCTCGCCATTGCATCGACTCCGTGATTTAATCGGCGCGAAGTCGGAGATTAAGCGCTTAATCAGCATGACCGAAAAATCGATCGCAAGGCGATCGTTGGTCTGTCTCCGATATCGTTTTGTACGTTGGTTCGATGAGATGTTGCCGCGCCTCGCGCCGCGACGCAAATGTCGGACAGCCATCCCAAATACTGGCCACATCATGCCCACACTCAGCGAAGTCGCGCGTCATGCCGGCGTCACGCCAGCGACGGTGTCCAACGTGCTGCGCAAGCGCGGCCGCGTTGGCGAAACGACCCGGCAACGCGTGCTCGAGGCAGTCGCGGCGCTCGGCTATCGCCCGCATCTCGCCGCACGCGCGCTCGCCGAGGGCCGCGCGCCGACGCTCGCGCTGATGGTGTCGAGCATCGCGAATCCGTTCTATCCGGAGTTCGCGCTCGCGGTCGAACGTGCTGCGCGTACGAGCGGCCACTTCGTGATCATCTGCAATACCAACGACGATCCGCTAAGCGGCCGCGCGTACCTCGACCAGATCGCCGGCACCTTGTCCGAAGGCGTGCTCGTGACCAACGCGAACCTCGATTTCGCCGATCTGCACGAGACCGAAGCGCGCGGCACGCCGGTCGTGCTGTGCATGTGGGAGCGGCCCACCGAGCCGCCCGGGCTGCCGTGCGTCGCGGTCGATTTCCGGCTGGCCGGCCAACTGGCCGGCGAGCATCTGCTCGAGCTCGGGCATCGGCGCTTTGGTGCGATCGTCGGCAGCAAGGCGTCGGGCATTCACGCGGCGCGCTTCGAAGGTTTCGTCGACGCGTTGCGCGCGGCCGGTGTGACGAGAAATCGCGTGCGACACGCGGCCGACACGATCCACGGCGGCTACCTGGCGGCCCGCGCGCTGCTCGAAGCCGATCCGCAACTCAGCGCGATCTTCGCGACCAATGATTTGCCTGCGCTCGGCGCGATGCACGCGGCCGCGGATCTCGGCCTGCGCGTGCCGGACGATCTGTCCGTGATCGGCATCACCGACATCCAGCTCGCGCGCGAGTCGCGCCCCGCACTGACGACGGTGGCGGTGCCGACGGTCGAGGTCGCCGGACTTGCAGTGGAACTGCTGCGCGAGTTGATCGAGACTTCGTACGGACAGCCGGGACGCGCCGCGCGGGACATGCCGGCGCCCGTGCCGATGCGGATTTCGTCCCAGCCGAATCTGGTCGTGCGCGCATCGACGGCCGCACCGCGTTCGCGTTGATGTGGCGGTTACAGCCGCGCCGCAAGGTTGCAGTTCGTAGCAGTTGGACCAGGCTCGGCCAGCTTGCCGCGCGTCAACTCGCGTGACGAGGCCGGCGCGCACCGACCGCCAACGCAATGCAGGCCAATACCGCGGAAACCGTCGCGAACGCGACGTTCGCCCACAAATGTCCGACCCGGGCCAGGACTTTCCCCAAGCCCAGAAGCGCCGCTTCGCACTGCAGCACGGCGCCAAAGCGTTACCACACAAGGCTTTCAGCCTGCACGCGGTTCGCTGCACAGCGATTTTCCGGGTTCACATTTCCTTGACGAGCGATCGCCCGCCTGCTGTACTAAATCAACCAAAGTGATTTAGGCGATTTCCTTCGGACCACATTGCATCGAAGCGTCATCGTCAAACGTCAAGCCCGCAGCTTCGCAGTTTCGATCTATCTGCAGTCCCATACGTCGTTGCCAATAACCGGAGGAGCGTCTCATGAATCTGAATTCCCACAGGCGTCCTGTCGCCAGGACAATCGCGTCGATGTGCGCCGCGGCAGCGGCGCTGTGGTGCGCAAGCGCGAGTCAGGCCGCCGACCAGCCCGTCATCGGTCTGATCACGAAGACCGATACGAACCCGTTCTTCGTCAAGATGCGCCAGGGCGCGGACGCGGCCGCTTCGAAAGACGGCGCGAAACTGATCACGGCCGCCGGCAAGTTCGACGGCGACAACGCGAGTCAGGTCACCGCGATCGAAAACATGATGACGGCCGGCGCGAAAGCAATCCTGATCACGCCGAGCGACACCAAGGCGATCGTGCCGAGCATCAAGAAGGCACGCGCGGCCGGTGTGATGGTCATCGCCCTCGATACGCCGACCGATCCGCAGGACGCAACCGACGCCCTGTTCGCCACCGACAACTTCAAGGCCGGCGTGCTGATCGGCAAATATGCGAAGGCCGCGCTGAACGGCAAGCCCGCGAAGATCGCCACGCTCGATCTCGCGCCGGGCGTGTCGGTCGGCGTGCTGCGCCACAACGGCTTCCTCGAAGGCTTCGGCATCAAGGAAGGCGATCCGTCGATCGTCTGCAGCCAGGACACGCGCGGCGATCAGGCGAAAGGCCAGACGGCGATGGAAAACTGCCTGCAGAAAGCGCCCGACATCAACGTGGTCTACACGATCAACGAACCGGCCGCAGCCGGCGCGTATCGCGCGCTGAAGGCGGCGGGTAAGGACAAGGGCGTGATGATCGTGTCGATCGACGGCGGTTGCGAAGGCGTGCGCAACGTGAAGGCCGGCGCGATCGCGGCGACCTCGCAGCAGTATCCGCTGAAGATGGCCGCGCTCGGCGTCACCGCCGGCGTCGACTACGCGAAAACCGGCAAGAAGGTCTCCGGTTATCACGACACCGGCGTCACGCTGATCACCGACAAGCCGATGTCCGGCATCGACAGCAAAGACACGACGTTCGGCCTCGACAACTGCTGGGGCAACAAGTAACGCGCATTGCACAGCGGCCCGTTGCGCGTCGTACCGGGCCGCCAATTGATTTGCCGCGTGACCTTCACGTCACGCTCATGTACCGAGGACTGCCATCATGTCGACCCCTTCCGCGCCCGCCGGCCGGCCGCGCCCGTCTTTCACCGAGCACCTGCCGTCGCTGTCCGAAATCGGACCGCTGATCGCGCTGGTGCTGGCCTGCGCATTCTTTGTCTCGCAGAGCAGCCGCTTTCTATCGTTCCAGAACCTGTCGCTGATCCTGCAACAGACGATGGTCGTCGCGGTCATCGCGATCGGCCAGACACTGATCGTGCTGACCGGTGGCATCGATCTGTCCTGCGGCATGGTAATGGCCTTCGGCTCGATCATCATGACGAAGTTCGCGGTCGTGCTCGGCGTGCCGCCGATCCTCGCGATTCTGTGCGGCATCGGCGCCAGCACCTTGTTCGGCTTACTGAACGGTCTGTTGATCACGCGCATCAAGTTGCCGGCGTTCATCGTCACCCTGGGTACGCTGAACATCGCGTTTGCGCTCACGCAGATCTACTCGAACGCGGAAAGCGTGTCGAACCTGCCCGATGCGATCATGTTCCTCGGCAGCACGTTCAGGCTCGGACCGGCGGAAGTCACGTACGGCACCGTGCTGACGCTGCTGATGTATCTGGCCACGTGGTTCGTGCTGCGCGACACGGTGCCCGGCCGGCATCTGTACGCGCTCGGCAACAACGCCGAGGCCGCGCGACTGATGGGCCTGTCGTCGCAGCGGATTCTGCTGACCGTCTACACGCTTGCCGGCGCGATCTACGGCATCGCCGCGCTGCTGTCGGTAGCGCGCACCGGTGTCGGCGATCCGCAGGCCGGGCAAACCGAGAACCTCGACAGCATCACCGCGGTCGTGCTCGGCGGCACGAGTCTGTTCGGTGGACGCGGCTCGATCGTCGGCACCTTGCTTGGAGCGCTGATTGTCGGCGTATTCCGTAACGGCCTGACGCTGATCGGTGTTTCCTCGGTGTACCAGGTATTGATCACCGGCATCCTCGTGATTCTCGCGGTCGCCGCCGATAAACTCTCGCACCGCGGCCGTTGATCCCGCACAGGAGCCTTGTCATGTCGACCTCCACCTCCTCTTCCATGTCCGCTGCGATGCCGGTTCTGCAGGCACGCGGGCTCGTCAAACGTTACGGCAACGTGACCGCGCTCGACGGTTGCGATTTCGAAGTGCTGCCCGGCGAGATCCTCGCGGTGATCGGCGACAACGGCGCGGGCAAATCGTCGCTGATCAAGGCGCTCTCGGGCGCCACGGTGCCCGACGAAGGCGAGATTCTGCTCGACGGCAAACCGGTCAAGTTCCGCAGTCCGCTCGATGCGCGAGCACAAGGCATCGAGACCGTGTACCAGGAACTCGCCGTCGCGCCGGCGATGAGCATCGCCGAAAACCTGTTTCTCGCCCGCGAGTTGCTGAAGCCCGGCTGGCGCGGCTCGCTGTTCAAGATGATCGACAAGCGCCGCATGCTCGACGAAGCGACCGCCGCCATGAAGGATCTCCAAATCGGCATCCGCTCGATGCGCCAGGCGGTCGAAACGCTGTCCGGCGGCCAGCGCCAGGGCGTCGCCGTTGCACGCAGCGCGGCATTCGCGCGCCACGTGGTGATTCTGGACGAGCCCACCGCCGCGCTCGGCGTGAAGGAAGGCAACATGGTGCTCGAACTGATCCGGCGCGTGCGCGAGCGTGGCCTGCCGGTGATTCTGATCAGCCACAACATGCCGCACGTGTTCGAGATCGCGGACCGCATCCATATCCAGCGGCTCGGACGGCGCGCGGCGCTCGTCAATACGAAGGATGTGCACATGTCGGAAGCGGTCGCGATCATGACCGGGGCGAAGGAAGCCGACGTGAAGGCGATCGCATGACGCGCCGCCCAATCCGCTGAGCCACGAGGCCGGTACACGACAATGGACACCCCCAGCACCAGCAGGCGTTCGCCGGTCAAACGCACGGTCGGTTCGAATCAGGTCGGCATGCGGCAATTCAACGAGCGCATCGTGCTGCAAACGATCCGCTTGCATGGACCACTGCCGAAGGCCGAGGTCGGCCGCCTCACGCGTCTTTCGATGCAGACGGTGTCGATGATCGTCGACCGGTTGATCGCCGACGGCCTGCTCGAAAAGCACGCGCGCGTGCGCGGCAAGATCGGCCAGCCGTCGGTGCCGATCGCGTTGTGCGCGGACGGCGCGTACACGATCGGTATCAAGGTCGGACGCCGCAGTCTCGACGTGCTCGCGATGGACTTCGCCGGGCGCATCGTATGCCGCGACGTATTCGAGTATGCGTATCCCGATCCGCGCGCGCTGTTCCCCGCGCTCGAAAACAAACTCGCGCGCGTGAACCAGACGCTCGGCGCGAAGGCGGGCAAGGTGGTCGGCGTCGGTGTCGCGGCGCCGTTGTGGCTCGGCGGCTGGCGCGACTTTCTCGGCGCGCCGTCCGACGCGCTCGACGCCTGGAACGACATCGATCTGCGCGCGCGCATCGCGACGATAACCGGCCTGCCCGTCGAGTTCGCCAAAGACACCACGGCCGCCTGCGCGGCCGAACTCGTGATGGGCCAGGGCCGCGGCATCCACAACTTCCTGTATCTGTTCGTCGGCACCTTCATCGGCGGGGGTCTCGTGATCGACGGACGTCTGCATGGCGGTCCGCACGACAACGCGGGCGCGGTCGGTTCGATCCCGCTGCGCGAAGGCGGCGCACGCAAACCCGCGCGGCAGTTGCTGCACGCGGCATCGGGCTTCGTGCTCGAACGACTGTTCAGCGATGCGGGCGCGCCGGCGGCCGCGGCGCATGATCATCGCGCGTTGTCGCCCGAGTTGTGGCGGCATACCGAGCGATGGCTCGACAGCGCGTGCCCGGCGATCGCGAATGCGCTAACCAATGCGGCCGCGTTGCTCGATCTCGAAGCCGTCGTGATCGACGGCGAGTTCGACCGGCTATTGCTGCGCGAGATCATTCGCCGCACCGAGCGCGTGCTCGATCGTTTCGAATGGGAAGGGATGGTGCGGCCGCAATTGCTCGAAGGCGCGATCGGCGCCGATGCCCGCGCGATGGGCGGTGCGATTCTGCCGCTATATGCGCATTTCGCGCCGGTGCATGAGCTGTTCCTGAAGCCGGCGGCGTCGGAGGCAGGTTATGACGAGCGGTGAGCGATTCACTGCGCGGCAACTTTCGTCGCCGCAGGCGTCGATCCCGCCGGCGCCGCGGTCACGGTTTGCTGAACCGGCTTGTCGAGCAGCGGCTGCAACGCCGGTGCCATCGACTTCAGCAACTGCACCGCCAGCGCACTCGTGAAGTCGTAACGCGCGGCATACGGCTCGTGCACCCACGCGGTCAACGTGCCGTAGAAGCGGTCGCCGAGCGCGAACACGAAGGTCGCGCTGCGATTCACCTTGCGCGACTCGATCAACCGCGCGCCCTTCGCGTACACGTTCAAGCGCTGATCGCCGGTGCCGGTCTTGCCATAGACTTCGAGCGTTTCGCCGTCCGGGAACGTCATGCCTTGCGCGAGACGCCTCGCGGTGCCACCCGTCACGACGTCGCGCAACAGCATCCGCACCTCCCCGGCAATCTCCGGCGACACCTGCTGCTGCGGCGCGACCACCGCGCGGCTGAAATGCGTTTCGTACGGCGTGTCCTTCGCGAAGTCGATTTGCGTCAGCGTTTCGGTCGGCACCTTGTTGCCGCCGTTCGTGATCACGCCGATCAGTTGCGCGAGCGCCGCCGGACGGTCGCCCGACGCGCCGATCGCCGCCGCATACGACGGCGTCAGCGTCGCGAACGGATAGCCGAGCGCCTGCCACGATTTGCCGATCGCGTCGTAGGCGCGCAGCTCGACCATGCGCTTGATGCGGTGATCCTGGGTCACGTGATAGCGCGTTTTGAAGAGCCACGAGTAAGTCGACAGACGCACGTCCTGGCTCGCGGCTTCGATCTGCGCAAGCGTCGCATCCGGATGCGAGCGCAGGTAGTTCAGCGTCCATAGTTCGAGCGGATGCACACTCGAAATATAGCCGCGGTCGTTCAGGTTAAAGCGGTTGATGCCGTACTTGTCGTACAGATTCGCGAGATCTTCGTCGTCAAGCATCGAAGCCGCCGGCGTGTTCTTCAGCGCCGCATACATCATCTTGTTGAACCACGCGTTCGATTGATCCGGTGCGACGCTGCGCAACGCGGTCGCCACTTTCGGGGGCGACTTGCGCACCCCGAGCAGCAATAGCGTGATCTGCTGATCAGGCGTCTTGCCGTGGTACTTGGTGTAGAAACGCTTCATGTACACGCGGCTTTCCTGATCGGCGAAACGTGTCAGGTACATCTTGCGGGTCGCCGGATCGCCGAGCCATTGCGACGACGGCCCGGTGGTCTGCACCATTTCATAGTGCACGATATCGCGCATCAGCCGCACGAACACGAGGTTCACCGAATGCTGGAACGCGCGATGCACGGTCAGGATGCGGCTGTTGTCGTCGGACTCGAAGTTCGTGAAGGTCTGCGCGCCGCCGCCCGTAAAGAACGTTTCGCCCGGGCTCGCCGAGTATTTACGCTCGACGGCGGCGTCGAGCATAGGCTGCAGCGAATGGTCGCGCGTGTGCAGCAGATAGTCGATCGCCCAGCGCGTCAGCCGATCGTTCGGATCGGGCGTGATCGCCTTCAGCTCGGCATTGCTCAGCGATGCGTACCGTGTGTGCAAATCGGTGACGATCTGCAGATACGTGATGACGGTGCGCAGTTTCGCGGTCGAGCCGAGGTTCAGGCGCGCGCCGGAATTGATGTCGAACGGCTGGTTCACGCTATCGGTCTGCACGCGCACGAGGTTCGCGTCGCCTTGCCGCTCGAACAGCGTGAAGCTGTAGGCGATATGCGACGGATCGTCGGACCCGCGCAACATTTCGTAGCCGACGAGACCCGCGGCCTTCGCGCCGTCTTTCGTCGCGGCGGCGGCGAGGCGCTCGGCAACGGCTTGTTGCACGTCATTGTTGAGCGTGCCTGTCGCCTGCACATCGAGGCGGTCCAGTTCATAGAAACTACGCACGCCGAGCGCGGCGAGCAGATGCGAGCGCATCGACGTGACGGCCTTGCGCGACACGAACGAACCGAGATCCGGTGTGCTGCGCGGCGCGCGATGCAGTTCGACGTGCGCCGCCAGCGCCGCGTCGCGCAGCTGCTCGGTGATCACGCCGCCACTCGCGAGCAGCCGCATGTAGCTGTCGGTCAGCCGTTCGAGCTCGGGATAGCCGCGCTGCAGAAAAAACGACGGCGCGCGCTGCGCGATCATCAGCGACAGCACTTCGCGAAACGCCAGACCCTGGTCGGGCAGATTTGCATCGGTCGACGGCGCCTTCAGCAGCCGGTTGGTCTCGCGGAAATCGCGCCCATACCAGGCGGCGAGCCCATCGCCGATACCGTTGATTTCGCCGACGCCGGGCTGCGCGGCAAGCGGCACCGAGTTCAGATAATGGACCACGATCTGTTCGCGCGCGGGCAGCGTTTGCGGTCCGTTCAGATAAGCGCGCACCGACGCCGACGCGATTTGCCGCAGCTTTTCCGGCGGCGTCGCGGTGCGGCCGCCCGCCGAGTGACGGAATTTCTCGATCTGCGTCGCGAGCGTGCTGCCGCCGGGCGTCTGCTGATGACGATCGAACACGCGCGCGCCCTGGTCGACGAGCGCGCGGCTGAAGCGCCCCCAGTCGATCGCCGGATTGCGGTTCGGCTGATCCGGATCGAGCAGATAGCGATCTTCGATGAACAGCAGCGAGTTCACCACGAGCGGCGGAATCGCGTCGAAGCTGTCGTACACGCGACCGGGAAACTGAGCGCTGTATAGCGGCACGCCGGTGCCGTCGAACAATTGCAGGCCGGCCGTGTCTTTTTCGTCGTAAGGCAGGAACAGGCCGTCATCGGCTAGCGAAAGCATGCGTTCTGAATCGCGCGCCTGCGAGCTGATTTCGAAGCCATGTTGCAACAGACGCTGCTGGATAGCCGGCAACAGCGCGTAGCCGAGGCGCGCGTCGTACGGGCCCTTGTCGGCTTGCGGAAAGCGGATGGAATGACTGGGACCGTCGGTGACCGAAAAAGCGACGTCGCGGGTCAGCTCGGAAAGGTACCGCGCCTGCAGTCGCGAGGTCTCGATCTCGATCTGCACGAGCCGCGCAATCAGCGCCACCGCGAGCAGCAAAAACGCGCCAAGCCCCCATTTGAGCCAACGCCAACTCCGCACGGGCACGGTGCTGGTCACGCGAAGCGGAAACCGAAGCGGTGGCCGATTCATGGCTGCTCTCCCCGAGCGATGGCCAGGGCGTCGAGCCTGGCTCAGTTCATTCAAACCAGTGTAGCTCGGAACGAGAAACCCTCATCGGTTCGGATTGATGCGACAGTGTCGCGGCTACAACACCTGCTGGCGTCGGATGACAAAACGCGAACCGGCATGAGATATTGAAGCTCTTTTCACACGAATAACAAACCGCCTGTTCGGGCGGTTTTGCCGTTTCTGGCGGCCCTTGCCGAAAGAAAGTCGCTTTTTGGCTGGCATTCTTACCGACAACCGGGCGGACAGCTGAGCAGCCTGTTTGCGCCGCGCCTAAATTCGCGCTTTCGTCTGTGCACGCAACAGCGCGATAAACCGTTCCGCCGGCGGCGACAGCACGCCGCCTTTGCGCGTGACGATGCCGAACGTCTGCGATGGCGATTTGAGCCTGACCGGCACGACGCGCAGCATCTTGTGCCGCACGAACGGCCCAGCAATTGCACTCGGCAGCAGCGAAACGAGTTCGGCGCTGCTTTGCAGCAGTGCAACTGTCACGAATGTGGAAGCCGTCGAAATCGGATTGTCGGGCATGTCGAGGCCGGCGAGATCCATCTCGCGTTCGAGCAGCGCATGCAGCGGCATGTGTGACGGATACATGACCCAGCGATGCCCGGCGAGATCGCGCAACATCATCTCGCGGCGCGGCAACGGCGCATGCTGATAACCGACCACCACCGCCAACGGCTCGTCGCCGAGCGGACGATACTGATACTTCGACGGATCGGCCGCGACCGCCGCTCGGCCGACCACCAGATCGAGCCGCCCGTCGTCGAGCTGCGCGAGCATTCGTGCGCTGGTGTCCTCGACCACTTCGATCGCCAGACCCGGTTGCGCCGCATGCAATTGATTCAGCGCGGGCACCACGCAGTCGGGAATCGCGCCCATGATCGCGCCGAGCGCGAGCCGCCCGCCGCGCCCCGAACGAATTTCGGCGACGTCCTGGCAGAGCGCGGTGAGGTCCGACGTCACGACGCGCGCATATCGGATCACGCAATGACCGAGCTGGTTCGGGATCATGCCGCTTTTCGAGCGCTCGAAAAGCGGCGCGTCGAGCATCGATTCGAGCTCCTGCAGCGCCTTGCTCGCCGCCGATTGCGTCATCGACATCACGCCGGCCGCTTTGTGCAGCGATTTGTGATCGTCGAGCGCGATCAGCAGATGCAGTTGCTTCATGCGCAGCTTCGACAGCAGGACGCTGAGCGTGTCTTTCATCGGTGGGGTGAGTCGCAAAAGCGATCACGATATGGAAACAATTCAATATACCCGCGAGGCCCAGCGCCGTATAGTCGCCGAAGGAGACATTCATCCAGTTGCGCCGCCCGTTCGCGGGCTCGAGCGCAATCCTTCCATCCCCGTACGGACCACATCGCCATGAGCCAAGCGTCACACTCTCCCGCCCTGCGCGGCGTCTTCCCCGTCGTGCCGACGATCTTCGACGACGCCGGGCGTCTCGACCTCGAAGGTCAGAAGCGCTGCCTCGATTTCATGATCGACGCCGGCTCGAACGGCCTGTGCATTCTCGCGAACTTCTCCGAGCAGTTCGCGCTGTCCGACGACGAGCGCAACACACTGATGCATCTCGCGCTCGAACATGTCGCGGGCCGCGTGCCGGTGATCGTCACGACCACGCACTTCAGCTCGTACCAGTGCGCGGAGCGCAGCCGCGCAGCGCAGGCCGCGGGCGCCGCGATGGTGATGGTCATGCCGCCGTATCACGGCGCGACGATCCGCATCGGCGAGCGCGGCATCTACGAGTTCTATCGTACGGTGTCCGATGCCATCCAGATTCCGATCATGATCCAGGACGCGCCGGTCAGCGGCACGCCGTTGTCCGCGCCGTTCCTCGCTCGCATGGCGCGCGAGATCGACAACGTGTCGTACTTCAAGATCGAAACGCCGCAGGCCGCGAACAAGCTGCGCGAGCTGATCGAACTGGGCGGCGACGCGATCGTCGGTCCGTGGGACGGCGAGGAAGCAATCACGCTGATGGCCGACCTCGATGCGGGCGCGACCGGCTCGATGACGGGCGGCGGTTATGCCGATGGCATCCGCCTGATCGTCGATGCCTATGCGGCCGGTGATACCGAGGCCGCCGCCGCGCACTATCAGCAGTGGCTGCCGCTGATCAACTACGAGAATCGCCAGGGCGGCCTCGCATCGTGCAAGGCGCTGATGAAAGAAGGCGGCGTGATCGGTTCGGACGCGGTGCGTCACCCGCTGCCGCAGATGCATCCGGCGACGCGCGAAGGACTGTTGAAGATCGCACGCCGGCTCGATCCGCTGGTGTTGCGCTGGGGTCGATAACGCAGAACGAAGCGCGGCGGGGCGCCTGTCGACGTGCGGGCTCACGCGGGCTGGACGGGCACACGCGATTGCCGCTAACCTAGGGCGTGTCCACAAGCTCGCGCCTCATGCAAAGTTTCTACGAAGCCACCGTCACCCGCTCCTCCGCCTGCGCGCCGCTCAACGGCCGACGCAGCGCGCACGTCTGCATCGTCGGCGGCGGACTTGCGGGACTCTCCACCGCGCTGGGACTCGCCGAACGCGGCGTCGAAGACGTCGTCGTGCTCGAGGCGCAGCAGGTCGGCTTCGGCGCATCGGGACGCAACGGCGGCTTCGTGTTCGGCGGCTACAGCCTCGATTGCGCCGACCTGCTGAAGACGCTCGGGCCGACTCGCGCGCGCGAACTCTATGCGCTGACCACCGACGCGGTCGAGCTGATGCGCAAGCGAATTGCGCGCTATCGGATCGATTGCGACGCGACCGATGCCGGCGTGATCCTCGCGAACTGGTTCGACGAACCTGCGCGTCTCGAAGCCCAACGGCGTCTGATGCGCGATTCGTTCGGCATCGACTGGGAACCGATCGCTGCCAACCAACTCGCCGCGCAACTGAAAACGAGCCGCTATCACGGCGGCCTGTTCGAGCGCAACGCGTTCCATTTTCATCCGCTCAAATACGTTGTCGGCGTCGCCGCGGCGGCCGCGCAAGCGGGCGTGACGATCCACGAGCGCTCGCCGGCCGTCAGCTTGCGGCGCGACGGCGCGGGCTTCGTCGTCGAGACGCCGCAAGGTGCGCTCGACGCGCGTCACGTCGTGATGGCGGGCGGCGGCTATGCACGCAACGTGTACGCGCGCGTCGAGCGCGCAGTGCTGCCTATCGCCACCTACGTGATGGCAACGGAGCCGCTCGGCGAACGCTTGCACGACGCAATCGCCACACGCGCCGCGATCTATGACACCCGCTTCGCGTTCGACTACTACCGCCCGTTGCCCGACACGCGCATCCTGTGGGGCGGCCGCATCTCCGTGCGCGACCGCGAGCCCGAGGCGATCGCGCGTCTGTTGCGACAGGACCTGCTGAAGGTCTATCCGCAGCTGCGCGACGTGCGCATCGAGCACGCATGGGGCGGCCTGATGAGCTACGCGCGACACAAGATGCCGCAGATCGGCCAAAGCACGGACGGCGTCTGGTACGCGGTCGGTTTCGGCGGACACGGCATGGCGCCGACCACGGTGTCGGGCGAACTGCTGGCCGCGGCTATCTCCGGTGAACGGCCGGTGCCCGACGCGTTCGCGACCTTCGGCCTCGCGCGCACGTACGGCGCGCTCGGCCTCGCGGCCGCGCAGCTCACGTACACCGCGATGCAAACACGCGACGCACTCGCCGCGCGCCGCCGGCCCACGCGCCCGGTCGCGTAAGCGCCACGCAAGCTCCTTCGAGATGCCTTCGTCGATGCCCGGGACCCACGCCAGAGGCCCGTTTCGCCATGCTAGAATGCGCCGTCACTGCCGCTCGAAACCACAATGAAAAAGGGAAGCAAGGCCGCCGAGCCTGATACCAACGGCATCGTGTCTGGCACGCCGCACGCCGACGCGCGACGTACCGGCGCCAGGCGTACCGACGCCCCGCGTGTGGACGCCCCACGCAAATACGATCCCGAGCAGACTAAGCGCAACATCCTCGACGTCGCGACCCAGGAGTTCTCCGCGATGGGGCTGACGGGTGCCCGCGTCGACGCGATCGCGGAACGCACGAACACCACCAAGCGCATGCTGTACTACTACTTCGGCAGCAAGGAAGGGTTGTACCAGGCGGTGCTGGAAAAGGTGTATGGAGACATTCGCGCGCTCGAACAGGACCTGCACATCAGCGAACTCGATCCGGTCGAAGGCATGCGCGCGCTGGTCGAATTCACGTTCGACTACCACGACCGCCAGCGCGATTTCGTGCGCCTCGTGACGATCGAAAACATTCACGGCGCGAAGTACGTCGAGCAGGTCAAGACGTTCAAAGGACGCAACGTCACCGTGATTCACACGATCGAGGATCTGCTCGCGCGCGGCATCGCGGCGGGTCAGTTCCGCAGCGACATCGATCCGATCGATCTGCATCTGATGATCAGCTCGCTGTGTTTCCATCGCGTGGGCAACCGGCATACGTTCGGCACCGCGTTTGGGCGCGATCCGTCGCATCCGCGGCTGCGGGCGCGGCATCGGGCGATGATCGTCGATGCGATCTTGCGGTTCGTGAAGAAGGACGATTGACGCCGGTTGCGCGGCGACCGGCTGAAATGGAAACGGGATGTGGTGAAAGCCACATCCCGTTTTTTGTCGCTTCGAGAAACGCAGCGCGTTCAGCGGGAAGACTCAATCCACCAGCACGATCCGCTTGATATCGCCGACGACGAAGATATACGACAGCGCGCCGATCAACGCGATGACACCGATAAACACCAGCGCGCCCACGAACGAACCGGTCGCCGCGACGATCAGGCCCACCACGAGCGGCGTCACGATACCCGCCAGGTTCGCGGCGAAGTTGAAGATGCCGCCGGTCACGCCGAGCAAGCCCTCGGGCGCGATATCCGACACCAGCGTCCAGCCGAGCGCGGCCATGCCCTGCGCGAAGAACGCCACCGACAGAATCGCGATCACCACGACGTTGCTCTCGACATAGTTGGCGAGAATGATCGTCGACGCGAGCAGCAGACCCGCGATGATCGGCAGCTTGCGCGCGACGTTCGGCGATTTGCCACGGCGCAGCAGCCAGTCGGAGAATATGCCGCCGAACATCACGCCGATCGAAGCCGCGATGAACGGCATGATCGCGAAGAAGCCGATCTTCAGCCAGGCCATATGACGTTCGGTGGCGAGATACGTCGGGAACCACGTGAGGAAGAACACCAGCGTCGAATTGCCCGCGAACTGGCCGAGGCAGATGCCGGTCAACTGGCGATGCTTGAGCAGCTGGCCGATCGTGCCCCATTGGAAGCCGCTCTTCTTCGATGCCGCCGCATCAGGTGTACCCGCGGCCGCACCCGCTACATCCTTGTTGCGTTGCGTGAGACCGCCGCCCGCCTCGATATAGTCGAGCTCTTCCTGATTCGCCGACGGATGATCGCGCGGCTCGCGATACAGCAGCCACCACACCACGCCGAACGCGATACCGACGCCGCCGACCACGAGGAACAGCGAGCGCCAGCCGAATGCGCCCATCAGCATGAACAGGAACGGGCTGAAAAACGCGAGGCCGATATATTCGCCGACCGTGTAGGTGCCGGTCGCCATCGCGCGCTCGCTTTGCGGAAACCACGTGGCGACCACGCGGCTATTGGTCGGAAAGCATGGCGCCTCCGAAACGCCAAGGCCGAGACGGAAGGCGAACAGCCCGCCGATGCTCCCCACGAGCCCTTGCGCGAGCGTGCAGAGCGACCAGAACGTCATCGACAGGAAGTATGTGAGCTTGCTGCCGAAGCGGTCGAGAAACAGACCGCCCGGAATCTGCGAGGCCACGTAGCTCCACGAAAACACGGAGAACAGCAGGCCCATCAGCGCGGCGTTGATGCCAAGCTCCTTCGTCAGCTGCGGTGCCGCGATGCCGAGCACGGTGCGGTCGAGATAGTTGATCATCGTGCCGACCGCGAGCAGCGCGAGGATCTTGTAACGGGCTTTCGAACGGCGCGCGGGGCTCGCCGCCTTGTTCTGCGCGGGCGAGCCCGCGGAGCTGGATTGGAACGATTGCGTCATGGCGTGCTTGTCTCCTCGATCAGCTTGGGTGCCGGTCTCTACGCGGCCGGTTAGCGTTGCAACAACGATTGAAAGTGGGTGTAGACGCGCTCGGCGTCCGGCTCGAGGCCCGTGAAAATACGCATGGCGTCGACCGCCTGGTAGACCGCCATGCCGCCGCCACTCAGCGTGCGGCAGCCAAGCGCCTCGGCCGCCTGCAGCAGCGCGGTGCGAATCGGGAAATAGACGATGTCGGCGACCCACAGGTCGCGGTGCAGCAATTCGGCCGGCAGCGGCAGGCCCGGCATTTTAGCCATACCGGTCGGGGTAGCGTGAATCAGCCCTTGCGCGGCGCCGAGCGATTCTTCGAGCGACGTGCCCGCGCTGACCTTGGCTTTCGGGAAACGCGCCTGCAACTCGTCGGCGAGCGACTGCGCGCGGGCGGCATCGACGTCGAACAGCGTCAGCGACTGCGCGCCCATGTTCAGCGCCGCATGCGCGACCGCCGCGCCGGCGCCGCCGGCGCCAAGCTGCACGACGCGTTCCAGCGACACGTCCGGCAAGCCGCGCTGGAACGCACGCGCGAAGCCGGACCAGTCGGTGTTGTGACCGATGCGCTTGCCGTCCTTGAACAGCACGGTGTTGACCGCGCCGAGCGCGCGGGCGTCGTCCGACAGTTCGTCGAGCAGCGGAATCACCGCCTGCTTGCACGGATACGTGATGTTCAGGCCGTTGTAACCCATCCGTTCGGCCGCCGTCAGCAGCTCCGGCAGCGCGGCGGTGTCGAGCTTCTGCGCATCGAGATCGATGCGTCGATAGACATAGTGCAGTCCGAGCTTGCTGCCCTCTTCCTCGTGCATCGCGGGCGTGAGCGAACCGCTGATGCCCGAGCCGATCAGGCCGACCAGAAAGGAGTGGGGAGTGGCCCGCAAGCTCGCCTGCGCATTGGCCAACGCGGCGATCTGCGCGTCGGTCCGGGAATTTCCCCGGGTGTTCGCTTGAGTGTTCATTTCGCCGCCCTATTCTTAAGAATCGTCGCCATCCGTTCCAGCGCGAGCACATAGCCCTGCGTGCCACAGCCGACGATGATCGCGTCCGCCACCGCCGACACGTACGAGTGATGCCGGAACGCTTCGCGCCGATGCACGTTCGAGATATGCACCTCGATGACAGGCTTTTCGATCGCGCTCAATGCGTCGGCGATCGCGACCGACGTATGGGTGTAAGCGGCCGGATTGATCACGATGCCGTCGACCTTGGTGCGCGCCGCGTGCAGCCAGTCGATCAGCTGATGCTCGGCGTTCGACTGGCAGAAGTCGATCGCGAGGTCGAGGCGCTCGCCCGCGTCGCGGCACAGCTTCGCGACGTCGTCGAGCGTTTGCGCGCCATAGATGGCCGGCTCGCGCGTGCCGAGCAGATTGAGGTTCGGTCCGTTCAGGACCAGTACGGAGGCAAAGCTCATGACAACGACTCCCGCAAAATAAGGCGCGACTCGAACCGCGGCACCCGCGGCGGTTCTTCGACGCATGGCGAAGTGTGCGCGCATCGGCCGTCGTCGTCATTCGGGGTTTCTACGAATTTGTACCATCTAGTTAGTTTGTATAGACTATCGAAACTCCCGGGTAGTGTGGAGTATTCCGGCCTGCGTCTTGCTTCAGTGCGTAACGAACTCGCTCATTTTTGCGCATTGCAGCAAGCCCGGCAGGCCGCGCCTCCAGGCGCGCCGCCGCGGTTTTTCTCTGAGTTTCCCCCTCGTTTGTCCGTTTTTGCAGGAGCCGTTCATGCAACGTTCGATTGCCACCGTGTCGATTAGCGGCACCCTCGTCGAGAAGCTGAGCGCGATCCGCGCGGCGGGTTTCGAAGGTGTCGAAATCTTCGAGAACGACCTGCTGTATTTCGACGGCTCGCCCGCCGACGTGCGCCGCATCGCCGACGACCTCGGCCTGAAGATCATGCTGTTCCAGCCGTTTCGCGATTTCGAGGGTGTCAGTCCCGAACGGCTCGAGCGTAATCTCGACCGCGCGAAGCGCAAGTTCGACGTAATGCACGAGCTAGGCACGGACCGCATCCTCGTGTGCAGCAACGTGTCGCCGGACACGATCTGCGACGACTCGCTGATGATCGACCAGTTGGGCGCGCTCGCCCGCGCGGCCGAAGCGGCTGGCGTGGTCGCCGGTTACGAAGCGCTCGCCTGGGGCAGGCACGTAAAGACCTATCGCCACGCGTGGAAGCTTGTCGACGCCGTGAATCATCCGAATCTCGGGCTCGTGCTCGACAGCTTTCATACGCTGTCGCTGAACGACACGCCCGACGCGATCGCCGACATTCCTGGCGAGCGCATCGCGTTCGTGCAGATCGCGGACGCGCCGAAGCTTGCGATGGACGTGCTCGAATGGAGCCGCCACTACCGCTGCTTCCCCGGCCAGGGCGACTTCGATCTCGCGAACTTCACCGCGCAGGTCGTCAAAGCTGGCTACAAGGGCCCGCTTTCGCTGGAAATCTTCAACGACGGCTTTCGCGCCGCCCCCACCACGATCACGGCCGCCGATGGCCATCGCTCGTTGCTGTTCCTCGAAGAGCAAACTCGCGCGCTGCTCGAAGAGCAACAGCAGCCGCGCAAAACGACAGGCGGCCTGTACCGCTCGCCCGCCGCGCCCGCGCACGTCGGCTATCAGTTCCTCGAATTCGCGGTCGATCACACCACGCGCACGCAGCTCGCCGACTGGCTCGGCAAGCTGCGCTTTCGCCAGGCCGGCCAGCATCGCTCGAAGGACGTCACGCTGTATCAGCACGGCGCGGCCTCGATCGTGCTGAACGCCGAGCCCGATTCGTTCGCGAACGCGTTTTTTCAGCAGCATGGTTTGTCGCTGTGCGCATCGGCGTTTCGTGTCGATGACGCGAGCCACGCATTCGAGCGCGCGGCCGGCTTTGGCTACGCGCCGTTCTCCGGCCAGATCGGGCCGAACGAGCGCGTGCTGCCGGCCGTGCAGGCGCCGGACGGCAGTCTCAACTATTTCGTCGACGAAACGCCCGATCAGCCCACGCTGTTCGAGGCCGATTTCGTGCTGACCGACGTCAACGGCCCGACCGAGGTGGGACCGCTCGAGCGCATCGATCACGTGTGTCTGTCGGTGCCGGCGAATGCGCTCGATACGTGGGTGCTGTTTCTGCGCACCGCGTTCGGCTTCCTGGCCGAGCCGGGGGTGCTCGTTCCCGATCCGTACGGCCTCGTGCGCAGCCGCGCGCTGCGCAGCCCCGACGGCTCGGTGCGGATCGCGCTGAATGCATCGGTGGATCGCCATACGGCGGTGGCCGAGGCGCTGCACACGTATCACGGCTCCGGACTGAACCACGTCGCGTTCAGTACCGGCGACATCTTCAGCGCTCTCCCCGAGTTCGTCGCCGACGGCGTGCCGATCCTGCGCATTCCGCGCAATTACTACGACGACCTCGCGGCCCGCTACGCGCTGTCCGACACGCTGCTCGAAGCGATGCGCGCGAACAATATCCTGTACGACCGCGACGAACGCGGCGGCGAGTTTTTCCACGCTTATACGGAGCAACTGGACCAGCGCTTCTTCCTCGAGATCGTCGAGCGGCGCGGCGGCTATGACGGCTACGGCGCGGCCAATGCAGCGGTGCGGCTCGCGGCGCAGGCGCAGCGGCGCAAGTAACGGGCGGACACCGGAGGCACGACGGCGGCTTCGTCATTGGAAGTCGCCGCGTCGATACGGATTTCGTCTTTTCAGGCACGCGACCTGCGTCCCCGATCGGGGCAGGCTCGCCGTCTCGATATAATGGCGCCTGCTCAGCCGAATCGCCGAATCAACGCCAGGAGAGATATGAAGAAGTTCGCTGCAGTCCTGTCCCTTTCGCTACTGCTCAGCGCTTGCGCGTATTTCCAGAAAGACCCGGATTCCGGCGAACCCGTCACGGACACGACGACACAGCGTTCCGTCGACGACGTGGTCGCCTGTCTGACGCAGATGGCCAATCATCACAACGCCGCGTTCAAGTCGACCGGGATCCCGCAGGGTCAGATGCTCGACTTCGGCGACTCGAACGTCGTCAAGGTACGCAGCGACAACGGCGCGACAACTTACCGTTTCTATGCGGGCAAGCGTCATGTAAGCAACCTGTGGATCGAATCGGCAAGCAAAACCTGCGCGCCATAAGGCTTTGTGGCGCATAAAGGCGAAGTTGCGGGCGCCGGAATCTGATCCATTGCAACGTTCATGTCACGGTGTTACAGGACAATGCAGTCTTAAGAATCGTTTAAGACTTCGTCCGCAAGATCCCCGGACATGTCCCCGCACGAGGTGCGCTCCATGAATCAGCCCGAAATCAACACCAACGAAACACCGGCCAAACGGCCTACTATCCTGCGCCGTCTGTTGAGCCATCACGAGCTCGCGACGCTGCTGCTGCTGCTGCACGCGCCGATCGATGCATCCGCAAAACCCGAAATTCCGCAGCTTTACGAAGCAGGTCTCGTCGAGACCGTTTCGAACGATGCGGGCACGCCGCATATCCGTCTGACGTCCGAGGGTAATGCGGTGTTGCGAGGGCTTGGGGTGAAGTAAGCAGATCGGCTCGCGACCCGGTCATCCGAGGCCGCGTCAGCGCTTTGCGTTGACGCGGCTTTAATGAGATGGTCAGCCCGACCAAAACAGCCCGATCGGCTTACGCTGATCGGGCTGTTTCCTTTTCGGAGATCGCCAACTTCACTTCCATCTCCTGCGCACCGCGGTAAGGCATCGGGTTGAACACTTCGTATAGTTCAGTTCGGGCATCAGCCGTAAGCCGTAGTCCCGCACATAGGTTGTAGACGCGCCGTCAGATGGTGCGATCGGGGACTACTCGCTTAGGAGTCGCTTCAACTCCTGAAGAAATGAGGCGGTCGTGTGACCCCACGGCTCTGGAGCGAACTCGTGCCCATACATCTGTTCGAATGCAACATCGAGATCATGTGGGTGCCTTTTCTCAAACCTGTCTATTTCAGCAAGCATTGATTTATGGTCAGCCACCGGACTATCTCTTTTGTAGCATGCAACAATAGCAGGAATGGTATCACCCCATATATCGAAATCCTGATTCAGATAAACACCAAATAGTTGGCTCAGTTCAGGATACTCAGAATGTCGCATTTATCCGACCTCAGTATAGATACGCCGTCAGAACGTAGTATGGCATGCCGTTGTAGGTTTAATATTTCAGAACCACGTGCACGATACTCATTTCTGTCAAAACACCTGTTTTTCTGGATATTCCGTAACCGACCTTCCTCCCCACATCTTTTTCCAATTCGAGTGGCTTGTTCCGAGATGCAGACTGCGCCCATATTTTGATGCGAGACGCGTCGTACCGCATAACCTCTGAAATTGCCCATTGCGCACACTGCAAATTCCTAAACGACGAAACCGTTTGCCGCTTTGGTTCACGTACTAGTCGCTCGCGCAACTGCACTTCAGTGCGCCCCACATGCTTTTCGAGTGTATGCCCACCAATCCTTGGATGGAGCGCTTTCGCCTCGTGCATTTCCAGATCGATCCGGCCCATCGTAACGCTCGCCGCGCGTGCTGCTTTGATTGAGCCAGCGAAGCCGAAGGGCACGATCATCTCAAGCGACAGACCGATATTGTTCGCCATGTCAGGACTGGCTTTCATCGCCTCGGCAAGCTTTGCGGCACCGCGTTGGGTGAGCGTGCTGGTATCCTGCGCAGTCCAGACCTGTCGCAGACCCGCCACCGCCGTGTCCGAGCCATGCACGCCAAACACGACGCAACCGACCTTGCTTGCCATCGTCGGCTCTGGCAGCACGCATAATGCACCCGCGCCGAGCATTTCCAGTACACCGCCGAGAACCTGCCAACCGCCCCATAGTCGGTTGGCAAGCATCTCAGTCGGACTAATTGACTGACGGGCCAGTACAGCTGCCAGTTGCGGGGCGCTCAGTACAATGCGGACGCCGTCTGATTCATTCGCCTGTGACATGCAAAAAATCCTCTTATTACTATCGGATCTTCACGCTAACAGGTCGATTCACCATCTGGCTATGGGCGACGGATGATTCTGACAGAACATGCTGTAATGTCTAAAGCGTTTTAAGCAAGCACGAAAGATCAAGATGATCGCTGGCAAACCACATAGAAACTGTGCACCCATATCGGCTCGAATAATCCGATAAGCCAGATGCCTTAGAAACCAGGAAACATCCAATTCGTAACGCGTCTCTCGATCTCATTAAAAAGCGCCACGAATCGCTTTGGGAGCCCGACGCCTACGATGTCGAGGCTTGGGGCAACTTTGTGCTGATCGTTTCGGGATATATCGTCGCCATCGCATTGGTAGTGCCGGCAAGCGTCATCGCATGGCGGCGAGCACATTGAGCACGCTCGTCACAATGGAATTCGGCCGCGTCAAGCCTTTCAAGCCTGCCATACCCCATACCCCGCCTCGCGCAGCCCGATCGCCAATTCCACTTCCATGTCCTGCGCGCCGCGGTAAGGCATCGGGTTGAACACGTCGTACAGTTCGGGCATCAGACGCAGGCCGTAGTCGCGCACATAGCGATTCGCCTGAATGCCCGCCTTGTGCCGATCGAAGCGCAAGTCCGGGTCGAGCCCCGTCATGCCGACGTACACGCACGGCTTGTCGAAACGGTAACCGGGATTCGCGCGACGAAAGCGCGCCTCGTTCCACACCTTGTCGTCGAGCGCGACGACGTACACGTAGTAGTGATGCGCGCGACCCGCCATGACACGTGCGACGCCGTTCAGCCGCGCAGCGTACCGTGCAGCAACATCCGGTATTCGGTCGGTGTGACGCCGACGGTCGCCTTGAATTGCCGTGTGAACGCGCTGTGATCGGTGTAGCCGCAACGCGCGGCGACGTCGGTGACCTTGTCGTGCGACACCAGCAGCGCGGTCGCTGCATCGAGTCGCGTTTTCAGGAGCACCTGGCGCGGCGTCAGATGAAACACCTTGTGAAAGTACCGCTCCAACTGCGCGACCGACATGTCCGCCATCGCCGCAAGCTGCTTCAGGTTCAGCGGCTGCACGTAATTCTGCTGGATCGACTGCACGACGGCGGCAAGCCGGCTGTAGGCCGGATGGCTGCTTTCGTCGGCTTTCAGATCGCGGGAGATGCCGGCGAGGCCGACCACCTTGCCGGTCGCATCGCGCAACGGCTGTTTGCAGGTCAGGCACCAGCCCGGTTGACGGCCCGGATACAGATGCAGTTCGAGCTGATCGAGCATCTGGTTGCCGACGCCGATGATCGCCTTGTCCTGCGCGGTATAGATGCGCCCGAAGCGGCGCGGAAACACGTCTTCCGCGGTCTTGCCGAGCAGCGCGGCCTTTTCCTTGAAGCCGCAACGCGAAGCGAGCGTGCGATTGACGAGCGCATACCGCGCGTCGGCGTCCTTGACGAAGAACACGACGTCCGGCATTGCATCGAATACCGGCTCGAGCAACCTGAAATGCGACAGCATGCCGGGCAGCGTCGTATCGTCGGGTTCGAGCGGATGAGCCAGCGTGTTCATCGTGCGGTTCCGTGGGTGCGTGCCTGATTGATTGCGTTAGGTTGCGTTCGCGGATCGCTGCGCCGGTGCGGCCGGGCAGCCCGCTCGTGCGGTTGATTGCGGTCGATTATAGAGCCGCGCGTCGCCCGCCAATATCTACCGAGGGTAAGCGCGGAGCCGTCATGGCGCCGCAGTCGGCGGTTCGGCGGCGCTCATCAGCGTGCCGATTTGCGCCGGACTGAACGGCGGACGCGCCGCGGCGGTCGGCCAGCCGAAGTACAGGCTCGCGGCCGCCCCGCAGATGCGCCCCTGGCAAGGGCCCATACCGCAGCGCGTCTGCAGTTTCGCGTCACGCCAGTCGGCGCAGCGGCGCACCTCGCCGACGCTCACGTCCTCGCAACGGCACAACAGCGTCGCGTCGGCGGGCGGCGTGCGCGCGGCCTCGCCCAATGCGAACGACGCCGCGACGCGCGCGCCAAAGCCCCGCCAGCGAGCGCGTTGCGCGACCAGCGCCGCCAGCACGGCGCGTTGCGTGTTCGCCGCGCCGCTCGCCACGAGACCGGCGATCTCGCCTTCCGCGCCAGCGAGCTCAGCGCCGCCGACGCCCGTGCACTCGCCCGCTGCATAAACGCGTTCGAGCGAGGTGCGCTGTCCGTCGTCGATGACGATTTCGCCCGCGTCGTTGATCGCGCAGCCGAGCGCCTGGGCAAGCGTGACGTTCGGCAGCAGTCCGTAGCCGCACGCGACGCGGTCGCAATCGAGCGTCACCTCGCGTTCACCGCGCCGGATCGTCACCTGTTGCACGCGCTGCGCGCCACGGGCTTCGCTCACGATGCTGCCGGTCCAGTAGCGCAGTCCCGCGAAGCCGCGCGTGAGGCTGATCGCCTGACGCAGCTTCGCGGGCTCGCGCAGCAGCGACACGCCGAAACGCGCGACCTCGGCCGCCGATGCCTGCTCGACCACCGCGATCACGCGCGCGCCGGCCTCTCGCGCGGTGGCGAGCGCGGCCATCAGCAGCGGGCCGCTGCCGGCGATCACGATTCGTTCGTCGCGCACCGGCATGCCGCCTTTGATCAGCGCCTGCAATGCGCCCGCGCCGGTCACACCGGGCAAGGTCCAGCCAGGAAACGGCAGAAGACGCTCACGCGCGCCGGTCGCAAGAATCAGTCTGTCATAGGTGATCGACACGCCGCCGTGTTCGGCGGATTCGAGCAGCAAGCCTTGCGCGCCGAGCGGCGCGATCACGCGCGTCGATGGCCAGTAAGTGAAGTTTTGCTGCGATTGCAACGCCGCGAGCAACGCATGCAACGCTGCTTGAGGCGGATAGGCGGACCCCTGGCGCCAGACCTGGCCGCCGGCGCGCGGATTGTCATCGATCTGCGCGACCGTCGCGCCCGCCTGCGCCGCCGCTCGCGCGGCATTGAGCCCGGCCGGACCACCGCCGATCACCACGATGTCGAAGTGCTGCGTCATGCGTGTACTGTCCCGTTTCGTGTCTGCACGCGCTGGCCGTCGCGGCATAGCGTCTGGCACGCGAGCGCGTGCGCGCGACCGTCGATCGTGACGCGGCACTCCTGGCACACGCCCATCCCGCACAAGGCTTCGCGCGGCTCGCCCTTGACCGACAGCCGCGAGCCGCACACACCCGCGATCGCGAGCGCCGCGGCGATGGTCGTGCCTGGTTTCACTTCGATGCTGCGGCCGTCGACGCTCAAACGGATGCGGGCCGCGTCAGTGTCGGTCATGGGCCGCCTGCTCTGCAAAACGCACCGGTAGATAAGGTTCGCACGGAATCGGCGCGGCATGGCCCGCGATCTGCGCCGCGAGTAGTTTCGCGCTCGCGAGCGAGGTCGTCACGCCAAGCCCTTCGTGGCCGACCGCGAGCCATAGGCGGGATGCGGAGCCAGAGCCGACGTCGGGCGCGAACTCGCCGGCCGGTCCGATCAGCGGCAGGCCGTCCGGCGACGCCGCGCGAAACCCCGTCCACGCGCGGATGCCGCTGAGCGCCGGCAACCCCGGCAGATACTGCGCGGCGCGTTGCAGCATCCGGGCGAGCACCGGCATCTCGACGGCCGGATCGGTTGTTTCGAACTGGCGCGACGAGCCGATCAGCAGTTGCCCGGTCGGACGCGGCTGTACGTTGAACGCGACCGACGTGCCGGTCGCGTGATGCGCGCTCTTGATATAGCCAAGTTCGAGCAGTTGATGACGGATCAGCCCCGGGTAGCGGTCGGTGATCAGCAGATGGCCTTTCTTCGGCTGCAACGGCAGCCGCGGCAACAATTGCGCCGCCCCGAGGCCGTTCGCGACGACCACGTGCGCCGCGCTGGTGCGCTCGCCGCACGCCAGGGTCACGCCACCCGCACCGAGCGACGCGACCGGCGCTCCAGGTCGCACGCTGATATTCGCCGCATGCGGCGACTGCGTGAGCAGCCATTCGGCGGCGGTCGGCGCATACACGATGCTGTCGTGCTCGATGCGCAAGCCACCCGCCATCGATGGTGCGAGCGCCGGTTCGCAGGCGCGCAGTTCGGCCGAGTCCAGCAATTGCGCGGCGACGCCTTGGCTCTCAAACGCCGCCTGCATTGCGCGGGCGGCTTGCCGTTCTTCGTCGTCGGCTGCGACCCACAGCGTGCCGCAGCGCGCGAACGCGTCGCGCGCGCGCAGCTGCGGCGCGAGTTCGAGCCATAGCTCGCGCGAATAGCGGCTCAGCGCGAATTCGGCGGGCGAGTCGTTCATCACGACGATATGGCCCATGCCGGCCGCCGTCGCGCCGCCGCCGATGCGCTGCGCATCGAGCACGTCGACGCGCATGCCGAGCGCGGCCAGTTCCGCCGCGCACGCGGCACCGACGATACCCGCTCCGATAATCAGCGCGTCCGGTCTCATGCGGTCCGGATACCCCACGCGAACGGATCGCGCTCGTCGAAACACAGACACCCTTCGGCCATGATGTGCGCGTGACCGGTGATGGTCGGAATCACGTGGACGCCGTCGCCCGCCGTGCGATAGCTCGCCTCGAACACGCTGCCGATGATGCTCTCCTGGCACCACACCGCGCCTTCGGCGAGCTTGCCGTCGGCCGCGAGACACGCGACCTTCGCGCTCGTGCCGGTGCCACACGGCGAGCGGTCGTACGCATTGCCGGGACACAGCACGAAGCTGCGGCTGTCGAGGCCCTCGCGCGAGCCCGGTCCGAACAGCTCGATATGGTCGATCAGCGCGCCGTTCGCGCCGGTGATGTTCTGTGCGATCAGCGCGTCGCGAATCGCCGAGCTGAAAGCCGTCAGGCTCGCGATGTTCGCGGCTTCGAGCACGTGCCCATGCTCGGCGACGAGGAAAAACCAGTTGCCGCCCCAGCCGATGTCGCCGGTCAGTGCGCCATAGCCTGGCACGTCGACCTGCACCGCCTTACGGTGGCGATACGCGGGCACGTTGCGCACCGCGACGCCGCCGTCTTCGTTCAGCGTCGCCTCCACCATGCCGACCGGCGTTTCGATGCGGTGTCGTCCCGGCCCGATGCGCCCCATGTGCGCGAGCGACACGACGAGCCCAATGGTGCCGTGCCCGCACATGCCGAGATAGCCGACGTTGTTGAAGAAGATCACGCCGGCCGCGCAAGTCGGATCGTCGGGCTCGCAGAGCAACGCGCCGACCACCACGTCCGAGCCCCGCGGTTCGGTGACGATGCCGGCGCGCCAGTCGTCGAAGCGGGTGCGGAAAACCTCGAGCCGTTGCGCGAGCGTGCCGCCGCCCAGATCCGGGCCACCCGACACCACGAGGCGGGTGGGCTCACCGCCGGTGTGCGAGTCGATAATGTTGAGGGTTTTCATGTCGCCCATGGTAGGAATCGCGGGCCGGTGGGTCTTGGTGCGCGTACGCGCGGATTGAGACGATTTCGGCATAGCGGCGCGATGCGTGAGCCGCCGCGCGCGCAGCGCGCGAAACGTCCCGCTATTCGGTATCGGCGTCGATGACCATCGGCGCAAACGCGGCAACCCGGCTAACCGATACGGACACGTAAGGAGAATGAACACCGCTGGCGAGCGCGACGGGCTGCAACGCGGATTTCAGCATATACCTGGCCGTGGCGACCTCATGCCGTGCGCGCCAACTGCCAATCTTCACTCCCTGAGCACATGGTCGTGAAGCCGCAGCAACCGGTAGCCGCTTCTGTATACCGGCTGCAGCCGGAAACCATTGTGCGGCTCGATCGCGAGCAGCACACGCAGCCGTGACACGTGACTGTCGATGGTCCGCGTGAACTCGCGCAGTTCGCGGCCCCACACCGCCGCGAAGATATGGTCGCGCGACATCACGCGATCGACGTTGGAAAAGAACAGCGCCGCGATCCGGTACTGGGTGGGCGACAGCGGCACCGGCTCGCCGCGCAGCGTGACCGCCCGGCGGATCGTGTCGAAGCAATAGGGGCCGATCTCGAAACAGGTCGCGGCGCTGAAACGCTCCGGATACGCGCGCCGCAGAAGCGCCGCGACTCGCGCGCGAAACTCGGCGTCCCGCAGCGGCAACGCGAGGTAATCGTCGGCACCGCCGGCGAGCGCGCGCACCATGCTTTCCTCCGAGCCGTCGTTCGACACGAACATGATCGGCACGTGCTCGCCTGCCACGCGGCGCACCGAGTGCAACAGGTCCGCGCCGGCGGGCCGCATATCCTGCCAGTCGAGCACCAGCAGATCCATCGTGGAGCGCACGAGCGACCTCGACATCGCAACGCCGTCGTCATAGGCCGCGCAGAAATGGCCGGCTCTCACCAGACTTGATTCAATGGACTGACGCATGACCGGGTCACGCTGAAGGACTGCAACGCGCATGGGATGGACTCTCGACAAGGAACATGCAGGCCATTCTCCGAGCCGCACCCCGGTCCCTCCCTTCGGAGCATTCCGATTTTCCGCCGCTTTCTTCGCCCAACTGGGCGCTTCCGCAGGACTTCCGCTTTCATCCTGTAAAATCCGCGCCGGCCTCCGTCGTCAGCGCGCCCGCCCTATCCGGACAGCGCGCCCGTGTCCCGTGCTCTACCCAGCGCCTGCCACACTTCTCGCCCGACAACCGCCGTATGTCCACGCGTCTCCCGCGTGGCTCACAATTCATCAAAAGACATGGCAATGCAAGCGACAAATCTGGGTGGAGCGCAGGCTGTCACCCCCCGCCCGCTTGGGCACAGCGATTACAAGACACTCGGTCTCGCCGCGCTCGGCGGAGCGCTCGAGTTCTACGACTTCATCATCTTCGTTTTCTTCGCGCCGGCGATCGGCCAGCTGTTTTTCCCGGCGGCGATGCCGGACTGGCTGCGTCAGGTGCAGACCTTCGGCATTTTCGCGGCCGGTTATCTGGCGCGGCCGCTCGGCGGCATCATCATGGCGCACTTCGGCGACCTGTTCGGCCGCAAGCGTATGTTCACGCTGAGCGTGCTGCTGATGTCGGTGCCGACGCTGCTGATGGGCCTGATGCCCACCTACGCGAGCATCGGCGTGCTCGCGCCGGTGCTGCTATTGCTGTTCCGCGTAATGCAGGGCGCGGCGGTCGGCGGCGAAGTCCCGGGCGCATGGGTGTTCGTCTCGGAGCATGTGCCCGGGCGGCACGTCGGCTATGCGTGCGGCACGCTGACGGCCGGCCTCACGGCGGGCATTCTGCTCGGCTCGCTGATTGCGTCGGCGGTCAATCGCCATTTCACGCCGGCCGATATTTCCGAATATGCGTGGCGTGTTCCGTTCCTCATCGGCGGCGTGTTCGGTATGTTCTCGGTCTATCTGCGCCGCTGGCTGCACGAGACGCCGGTGTTCGCCGAACTGAAGCAACGCAAGGCGATCGCCGCGGAAGTGCCGCTGAAGGCCGTACTGCGCGATCACGGCCGCGCGGTGATCGTGTCGATGCTGCTCACCTGGATGCTGTCGGCGGCGATCGTCGTCGTGATCCTGATGACGCCGACGCTGCTGCAAAAGCAATTTCACATCGAGCCGGCCACCGCGCTGCTCGCGAACTGTGTCGCGACGCTGTGCCTGACGATCGGCTGCGTGGTGGCGGGTTCGATCGCCGGACGCATTGGCGCGGGTCGCACGATTTTCGTCGGCGGCATTGCGCTTGCGATCACGTACTACGTGATGTTTCGCCAGTTGGCCGTCGATACGTCCCTGCTCGTGCCGCTGTATGCACTGGCCGGACTTTTCGTCGGCGTGATCGGCGCGATTCCGCTCGTGATGGTCCGCGGATTCCCGCCGGTGGTGCGCTTCTCGGGTATCTCGTTCTCGTACAACGTCGCGTATGCGGTGTTCGGCGGTCTGACGCCGATCGCCGTATCGCTGATGATGAAGTCGAACCCGCTGGCCGCGCCGCTGTACGTCGCGGCGATCTGCGTGCTGGGCGCGCTGACCACGCTGTTCATCAAGGATGCGCCGCGGGGGCGTTGATCCGGCGACATCCATACTTCACGCCACGCCGAAACGTGGCGCGCTGCATCGGGCTTACGATGCAGTCATGAACTCATCCACTCCCTCCTTTTCGCCCGCCCTCGGTCGCGTTCTCGCGACCGTCAGCGTCGGCTTCGTAGTCACGCAACTCGACGTGACCATCGTCAACATCGCGTTGCCACGAATCGGCGCGGACCTGCACGCGAACGTCGCGGGCCTGCAATGGGTCGTCGATGCGTACACGCTCGCGTTTGCGGTGCTGATGCTGTCGGCCGGCGCGCTCGGCGACCGCTTCGGCGCGCGGCGCATGTATGCGTGCGGAATCGTGCTGTTCGCGCTCGCGTCGCTGGCCTGCGGGCTAGCGCTCGACGCCCCGATGCTGATCGCCGCGCGCGCGGTGCAGGGCATCGGCGCGGCCGCGATGCTGCCGAATTCGCTCGCGCTGCTCAACCAGTCGTTCGGCCACGAACCGAAGCTGCGGGCACGCGCGGTCGGCCTGTGGACCGCCTCCGGCGCGATTTCGATCGCGGCCGGGCCGGTGGCTGGCGGCCTGCTGATCGCCGCGTTCGGCTGGCGCAGCATCTTTCTCGTCAATCTACCGATCTGCGCGGCCGGCCTGCTCGCGACACTGCTGTGGATTCCGCGTCCGCAAACCTCGCAACCCGGCGTGCCGGCCGCCGCTCGCGGCAACACCGGCGCGACGCCACGCGGCATCGATCTCGGCGGCCAGTGTCTCGCGATCGTCGCGCTAACCGCGTTCGTCGCCGCGGTGATCGAATGGCGGCCGCTCGGGCTCGCGCATCCGCTGGTCGCCGGCGGCTTCGTGCTGGCGCTGCTGGCGGCGGGTGCGTTCGTGTTCGTCGAAGCGCGCATCGCGCGCCCGATGCTGCCGCTGTCGCTGTTCGGCACGCGCACGTTCAGCGCGGCGGTGCTGTTCGGCATCTGCGTGAATCTGACGTATTACGGCATGGTGTTCGTGCTGAGCCTTTACCTGCAGCGCGTGCGCGGCTACACGCCGTTGCAGGCGGGCCTCGCGTTCCTGCCGCTGACGGGCGGCTTCCTGATCTCGAACGTCGCGAGCGGCTGGGTGATCGGCCGCCTGGGAGTGCGCGTGCCGATGATCCTCGGCGCGATCACGGCTGGTCTCGGCTATGGCCTGCTGCGTCTCGTCGACGCCGAGACGCCGCTGATTGGCCTGCTGCTGCCGTTTTTGCTGATTCCGTCGGGCATGGGACTCGCAGTGCCGGCGATGACCACGGCGGTGCTCGCATCGACCGAAGCGCGACGCGCGGGCACGGCGTCGGCGGTATTGAACACGGCGCGCCAGGCCGGCGGCGCGGTGGGTGTGGCGGCCTTCGGCGCGCTCGCGGGCGGTGCGGCCGCGACGCAGATCGTGCCGGGGATGCAAGCGGCGACGGCTATTTCGGTGGGACTGCTGGTGCTGGGTCTCGTGCTCGCGTGTTTCGTGCATCCGGAGCCGCACGCGGCGGCATCGTCTGCGCGCGGCGCGAGCGCCGCGAGCAAGTAAGCGGTGTGTAATGCAGGCGCCTACAGCGACGTCTCCTGAATCGTGCCGGTAGCGATTGCGCGCTCGATCAGGCCTTCGTTGCGCGCTTTGGCGATCGCATCCGCGACCAGCTTTTCCGGGTCCTCGATGTCCGCCTTCAGCGTGCCGATGAATCCGGACGCATCCAGAACCACCAGCGTCTTCGCCGACTCGGCGAGGCTGATGATCACACGATGCGGCGTCGGCCCTTCGCCGAGACTCGCGCACAGTTGCGTGAGCTTGCCGCCGATCATTTGCTCGAAGTTCTGAATCATCATCTGCTCCCATGATTGGCGCGGATTGGAAATCCTGCTGTGTAGCAGGATGCGGGCCGCGCCGACTGCGCGCGCTCGCGCTTGACAGCCCGCTTTACAGGCCGCCGAGTCCGCCGCGCGGCGCGCGCGCGTTGTCGATGCTCAGACGCCCCGCGCCGGTAACGAACAGCAGCAGGAAACCGCCCGCGATTCCGATGTTCTTCCAGAAATGAATCACCATGTCGTGCTGCAAGGCCGGGTCGGTGATATTCCAGAAGTCGTGGCCGAGCACCGCCGTCGCGACCGTATACGCCGCCATGACCAGCGCGAGCGGCCGTACCTTGAAGCCGACCACGAGCAGCAGGCCGCCGAGCACCTCGACCGCGGTTGCGATCGGCGCGGCGATCTGCACGAACGGCACACCTTTCGAATGCAGGTAGCCGACGAAGCCCGCATAGCCCAGCAGTTTCATCACCCCGCTCCACAGGAACAGCACGGAAAGCGCAAGACGGGCGATGAAAATGATGCCGAAATCGACGGGACGCGACATGGGGGGGACTCCTGTAATGAATAAGCAGCAGACCCGAATGGACGGGCTCAGTTCCCCGCCTCGCCCCTGAGCATATGAGCAATGGCCGCGATTTCCAAGCCCGCTCAAGCTGACGGATACGTGGCGACCTCGATCAGGTTGCCGTCGGGGTCGCGGCAATACACCGAGGTCATCTTGCCGCGCGCGCCGTCGCGCTCCACCGGCCCCGCCTCGATAGCGACGCCTTGCGCGAGCCAATGCGCCTTGACGTCGTCCGGGCTTGCGGTGGTCACGAAGCACAGGTCCGCCGTGCCCGGCACCGCCTCGCGCGACGTGAACCAGGCGACGGTATCGGCCGACGCGGGACGCAGATTGATCTTCTGATTACCGTAGTTCATCGCCACGCGCGTGCCGGTGCGCGACGCGAACTCGGTGCGTCGCATGCCGAGCATCCGCGCGTACCACGCCGCGCTCACTTCGACGTCGGCGACGTTCAGAACGAGATGATCGAGACTGGCTAGCTGGAAGCTCATGGGTTTGTCGTGATGAATCGAGAAAGGTGGTAGCGACTATACGCGTGGCGCGTCCGGCGCGAGCAACACGCCCTTCGTGAATACGAAGCAGCCGTAGCCGCGCTCCTCGCCCGTCGCGATCACACAGTATGCCTGGCGCGCACGCTCGTAAAACGCGAACCGCTCGATCGACACGAAGGGCACCTCGCGCCCCTCGCCCGCGTTGACCTCGGCTTGCGCTTCGCGCTGCACCGCGGGAATCGTGTGCGGCTCGCCAACCACTTCCATGCGCGACGCGGGATGCTCGATAAAGGTGTCGAGCGGCAGCACCGACAACACCGCGCGGATCGCGCGCGGCGAACTGACGCCGTCGAGACGCAGCGGCTTGCCGAGCACGGTATCGCGCGCGACGGCGTCGGCCGGGAAGTTGGCGTCGCAGATCACGAGTTCGTCGCCGTGGCCCATCGAGCGCAGCGCGTGCAGGATATCGGCGTTCAGTAGCGGGTCCAGATCTTTCAGCACGGGGTCTCCAGGTCGTTCGGTTGGGAACATGCTGCGGGGGTGTCACGCTTCATCCGCACGACGATCGATTGTAGCAAGCGCGCCGGACGTCTTGCGGCGCTGCGCACACACCGCATTGCCAGCGCAGCCATCCGACCAGAGCGAGCAGCACGAGCCCCGCGCCGCCGAGCACCGGCTCGCGCCAACCGAGCAGTGCGATGAACATGAACGCCCGCGCGCCGCCGAGCAGCGCGAAACCGGCGATCGCACTCGATAACGCATCGAGCGCGGCCGCGACGCGCAGCAACGCGAGATGGACTTGTGCGGGCTTGGCAGCGGCGGGCTCATGCATGACCGTCTCCGTGAAAGACGCCTCAGGCGGCGCCGGGGGTTTCGTCGAGAAAACCGGTGACCGCTTGCAGACGCCCATGCGCGTCCACCACGCCGAAGTCCGAGCCCTTCACGATCGCCTCGCCCGCGGGGGTCGTCAGTGCCCACGAGAAGCGCAGGCGATTCGCGAAGCCGTCGACGTCGGTCGTACGGCGAAACGTGTGATGCGGAAATCGCTCATGCACCGCGCGGATCATGGCGTCGATGCCATCGTGGCCCGCGCCCGCCAGCAGCGGGTCGCGATAGTCGGCATCGGCGCTCCACGTTGCCGCGATCAACTCGCGACGACGCGCGCCATCGGTCTCGTTCCAGGTATCGAAATAACGGTCGATCAAATCGGTATGCGCATTCATCTCAAACTCCTCGATTGACAGGACGGAGCACTTCGCGCGGCATACGCATCGCATGCGGCGGGCTCGGAATGAAGATTGACGGCTCGCGTGCATTGCGTCGATTACGTGAGAGGTAATCAAGCGGATGCAGCCTTCGCTGTCACGCAGCGCTTTTCACTGTTTTTCTCGCCAAATAGGTCATTCGGCCGAGTCGTCAAAAAACCTTCGCACCGCTAACCTCAAGTGACTCATCGAAGCCCACCGACGACATCTCGAGGCGGGCAATGCAATGACCAGGAGGACCGCTTGGACCGCTTTATCGAGACGCTTTTCTCGCTTGCACGACCGTATCCCCGGAGATACAATCATCCGCAGATCGAAACACCGCGCGTGTACACGATCAACTGCACCGAAGAGTTCGACCGTTGGCTTCACGGCCTCACCGACCTCAAGGCGAAGGCGCAAATTCTCGTGCGGATCCGCCGCGCGGAACGCGGGCTTTTCGGTGACGCGAAGTTGCTGGAAAACGGCGTGTTCGAGATGCGCATCGATTGCGGGCCGGGTTACCGGGTCTACTACGCGCGCGAGGAACGCATGATGTATCTGCTGCTCTGCGGGGGTAACAAGTCCACGCAGCAGGCGGATATCAGGCATGCCGGAGCAATGTGGACAACCATCAGAAAGGAACGGTCATGAGCAAGATCAAAACGGCACGCTTCGATGCATCGAAGTACCTCGACAACGACGAAATGGTCGCGGCCTATCTGAACGCCGCCCTCGACGAAGGCGACTCCGATCTGCTGCTCGCCGCCATCGCGGATATCGCCAAGGCACGTGGCATCACGAAGATCGCCGCGGCAGCGGGCCTGGGCCGCGAAAGCCTCTACAAGACACTCGCGCCCGGCTCCAAGCCACGCATGGACACGGTCCTCAAACTGGCGAGTGCGATCGGCGTCAAATTCACCGCCGTGCCGTTGCGCCTGGCTGCCGCCTGAGCCGGGCACGCGTCTCGTTGACTGAAATTGGCGGGGCATTACCTCTCAGGTAATCGATTGCTTGCACGCTTTGACTATGATCGGTGGCATGAACACACTCTCTATTGCACAAGCGGCTCCATCATCCGCGCCGATCGGCACTCGGGCGGTCGGCGAACTTCTCCGCGAATGGCGGCAGCGGCGGCGCATGAGTCAGTTGCTGCTCGCCACGGAGGCTGACATTTCGACCCGCCATCTGAGCTTTGTCGAATCGGGGCGCGCGCTACCAAGCCGGGAAATGGTCATGCATCTCGCCGAGCGCCTCGACGTGCCGTTGCGCGCGCGCAATGCTCTGCTCGTCGCGGCCGGTTACGCGCCGCTGTTTCGCGAACGTCCCCTCTCCGACCCGCAGCTCGCCGCCGCACGCGAAGCCGTCGAACTGGTGCTCAAAGGACATGAGCCCTACCCGGCCCTCGCGATCGACCGGCACTGGACCATCGTCGCGACCAACAATGCGATTGCGCCGTTGTTGAGCGGCGCGAGTCCCGAACTGTTGAAGCCACCGGTCAACGCACTGCGCCTGAGTCTGCATCCGCAAGGCATTGCGGCGTCGATCGTCAACTGGCATGCGTGGCGCGAGCATGTGCTGGGCCGCCTGCAACGGCAGATCGACGTCAGCGGCGACGACACGCTGAGCGCACTACGCGACGAACTGGCCGGCTACCCCGCGCCGCCGGATGCAGACGCCTCGACGCTGGACGATGCAGTCCTCAACCAGATCGCCGTGCCATTGCGGCTGCGTACGCCGCTTGGCGTGCTGTCGTTTTTCAGCACCACCACGGTGTTCGGCACGCCCGTGGACGTTACGCTGTCGGAACTCGCCATCGAGGCGTTCTTTCCGGCGGATCAGCAAACCGCGTCGGCGCTGCGCGAATTTGCCGAACACCAGCGCGGCTAGCCGCTCGCGTACCTCCACTCCACTCACCACGAATAAGTGAAATGTCCGTCAACGTCGACACCCTGCTGATCCGCCAACTCGGACCCGCCGACCGGGACGCCTATTTCCAGCTTCGTCTGCGCGGGCTGAAGGCGCACCCCGCTTCGTTCGGACAAAGCCACGACGAAGCGCTGGCGAAAGGCGCCGGGCAGCATGACGCGACACTGCAGGGCTCGGAGACGGAAGGCACGTTTCTGCTTGGCGCGTATGCGTCGGCCGACGCTCCGCTGATCGGCGTCGTCGGTCTGCTGCGTAATAAAGCCCTCAAGGAGCGGCACAAGGCGAACGTGGTCGGCATGTATGTCGCACAGGAAGCGGCTGGTCGTGGGGTCGGGCGCGCGCTGCTCGGCGAGTTGCTGACGCGCGCGGCGCGCGTCGACGGTTTGCGACAGGTGCAGCTGACCGTGGGTAGCCGCAACGACGCGGCGCGCATGCTGTATGAATCGCTCGGCTTTCGCAAATATGGGTGCGAAGTCGGCGCCTTGAACGTCGACGGGGTGTTTCATGACGAGGATCTGATGGCGCGATTCCTCGCGTAGCGCCCCCGGGAATCATTGACAACGCCTCCTTGCGGCCATTCCCGGCGCCTCGTCAACGTTGTAATGCCGTCCTATTGCACCGATATCATGTCAGGCAGCCTGCACGGCACTGGCTTCTCGCAGCCTCCGTCCGCAACGTGATCGGTACGCGTCTGCCACCGCGGTTCGGTCTCGGGGTCGCACGCGTGCGCCAGACCGGCTGCCCATCCTCATCGAGCCGTTACAAATCCGGCCCTCGTTTGCGTAGTTTGTAACGGGGGACGCTTCATACGGTTACAGGCTCCATCCGCCCCTCACGCGCCACCCAGCACGAGTATTTATTACCGTCAATTCCATCGCTTTCTGTTGCTTTCTAATCCAAAACAAATTTACCGATCGCCGCGCGGTGCGCACGCACGTCTCGGACAGTCGCGTAGGATGCCCATCCAGCAAGGGTTTTCATGGAATAGAGGCCAGTGTCGAAAGGCTATAAATTCACTTGGCATCATTCATTACAATGGCGTGAAAAACTTACCGAAAAATGATGTAGTTTTTTGAGATATTTTTTTGAGAAAGGATTGATTTCTGGTTTTAGCCTTCATACAATTCGTCCCGAGCTGTTACGAAATGTAACGTCTTGTATCAAATGTTCGCTGTCTGTAGCAAGTAGCAACATGTAGCCGGAGGCCGCGTTGCCGGCGAGGCAGAAAAGACATAACGGCGCAAAGCCGACATAGTAATTCGGGGCTTCGGAAACAGACAAAATGGACCGTAGCAGCGAGACGCTGGATTCAATCCGCGAGATCAACTTGTCTTACATCATGCTCGCGCAACGCATGTTGCGCGAGGACAAGCCGGTCGGAATGTTCCGGCTGGGACTGTCGTCGGAACTGGCTGACTTGCTTGCCGGGCTGTCGCTCGCGCAAATCGTCAAGCTGGCCGCTTCCGACCAGCTTTTGTGCTTCTTCCGCTTCAACGACCACGCGATGCTGTCGGCGTTGACGCAAACGACGAAGCACACCGCAGTTGCACCGACCCACACGGCGATCCTGCTTGCAGGCCAGCCCGCCGAGCAATTTGCCTGATCGAGGTGACTGCAATGCTCAAGCGAAGCCTGACCGAAGATGCACAGGAAGTATTTCGCGCGATCGCACTGATCGAACTCGGCGCCCGCATGCAGGTGCTCGAGAGCGAGTTGACGCTGTCGCGCGACCGTATGATCCGCCTGTATCGCGAGGTCAAGGGCGTATCGCCGCCCAAGGGCATGCTGCCGTTCTCGGCGGACTGGTACATGACGTGGCTCGCGAACATTCACGCGTCGCTGTTCTACAACACGTACCTGTTCCTCAAGAACGAAGCGCGCTGCTCGCATCTGGATGCGCTGACCAAGGGCTATCGGCTGTATCTCGAACACTGTCAGCACAGCGAAACCGAGCCGGTGCTCGATCTGACGCGCGCGTGGACGCTCGTGCGTTTCTTCGACGCCGACATCCTGCAGTTGACCAGATGCTGCCGCTGTACCGGCAAGTTCGTCGCGCACAAGCACGACCTGCAGCACAACGTCGTGTGCGGCGCCTGCCAGCCGCCGTCGCGGGCCGGCAAGACGAAGAAGGCAGCAGCCGCGCGCCGGGAAGCGCTCGACGCGGCGCAGGTTGCGCAGGCCGCTTGACCGATCGGTTCGCCGTCGCGGGACGCGCTCGACCCGATTCAAACCGAAGCTCACATGATTCCGCGCAGTGATTGAACTGCGCGGATTTTTTTCGCCTTCGCGCCGGGCAGACCGGCGTGCCGAATACCGGTCGTTCAGATCAACCGGCCAGCCCCACCGTCTGGGCAACGAGCCACAGATTCGCCGCACTGATCGCAACAAACAGCGTCCACACGAGCAGGTGCGTCGGCAGCGTGTTGGCGAATTCGCCCATCAGCGAGCGGTCGCTCGTCATGCGGATCAGCGGATACAGCGCGAGCGCTCGCGTGATGAAGCGCCGCTGCCAGCACGGAATCTTCATTTTCAGGAAGCCTTCCATGATGACCTGCCCCGCCACCGTGCCGGTAAACGTCGAGCTTTGTCCCGACGCGAGCAGCGTGATCGCGAACAGGAAGGCGGCGAAGCCGGTGCCGACGATCGGCGCTAGCAGCCGGTAGGCGTCCTCGATCTGCGTGACCTGGTCGTGGCCCGTCGCGTAAAATGCGGCGGCCGCGAGAATCAGGATCGCCATGTTGATCAGCGCCGCGATCACGAGCGATGCGATCGTGTCGATGCGTGACATGCCGATCGCCGAGCGGATGCTGGCCGGATCGCGCTTCACCGCGCGGGTCCGGACGATCGACGAGTGCAGATACAGGTTATGCGGCATCCCCGTCGCGCCGAGAATGCCAAGCGTCGTTGATGAGGTCGATGAAGCGCTTGCCAACAGGCTTAGGAATTCAGCGCTTCGCCACCTGCTGCTGCGCTGAAACCGATGCGGCTCCGGCCGCAGAGCCGGAAGCCGCAGCCAGCGAAGCCGCCGCGCCGCCGGAAGCACCAACCGGCACCGGCGCCGCCCCCACCGCCTGTCTCTT